>NZ_RYXZ01000007.1:0-97312 GCF_004378845.1 Campylobacter sp. CH278
AAATATTTTTTGTTTTATGATTGATAAAATCAAAGAATGAATTTAAACCTGTTTGAATAGTTGTAAGTGGAGAGAGGTATTTTGATACGATGAAATAAAGGAGGATTACGCTAATAATACTTGTAAAAATAACAATCGTAATTTGTGTAAACGCAATTTTAAACACTGGAGCTTCTATTTCTTCTATTGAATCTTCAACACAAGCAGTATAAACTCCAGAAACTTTTGTACATACAGCAAATCTTTCACTACCATCTGTTGGTCTTATATATTCAAAAAGTTTAAGATCCTCTTTAGTTTTAGCAAGATTTGCAATAGTACTAATATCATAACTTTGTTGCAAAAGAGTTTTGTCTGTAGAAACAAAAACCTTATTTTCTTCATCAAATACAAAAGTTTGACCTGGTAATTTTTCAAATTCAGCTTGTAAATCTGTCACAAGAACATCTATAGCTAAAACCCCTATAAATTTACCATCTTTATAAAGAGGAATAGAATATGTAAAGCAAAGTAAATTTGTAGTTACATCTATATATGATGAAGTTATGTAAATTCCATTAGCTTTTACTGCTTCTATATAATATTCTCTTGTTCTAGCATCATAATTATCAGCTTTGCCATAAATTCCAAAATCTATTTTCTTAGCATCAGAGTCTGGATCGCTTACAACAAGATCTCCATTTGGCTGAGCAATATAAACTGCTAAAAATCTTCCAATATCTCTAAAATCCTTTAAACTTTTTCCAATATAACGCATTAAAGCATCTTGACTATCTAATTGTTCTACAGGATGCTTTAAAATATTTTTAGCCAAAGTTTCAAGAGCTAAAGAATTTCTTTTTTTAAAAGACTCCATAGAATTCTTAGCTGTTTTAACATAGTTTGTTTCAGCTTTAATAACTTCATGAAAAATTTCTTGCTTGACAAACATAAATGTTATAACACCCAAAAAAATTAAACACGCTACCGCAATCAAATTTGCAAACAGTGCAACCTTTAATTTTATGCTTTTCATATTAATTTAAGTAATCCTTTCTAAAATATATTTTTTGTAGGAATTATAGTTTTTTAAAATTATAAATTAAAAAATTTAAATTTTTGCTTAATTTATTTAAAGTAATATTATTTCAAAAATTCCATAAATTAAGTTTAATATCGTTATAATTTGAAATAAATTTAGATTATTAAGGAAATATCTTGAAAAACAATATATTATTTATTCTATTTTTAGGAATATTTTTCACTTTCATACAAGCTAAAAATTTAGAGCAAGAACAAAATACTAGCAGTAATTTAGTTAGTGTCAGTATAGCACCTCAAGCATTTTTTGTTAAAAAAATAGCTGCAAATACCCTAGATGTCAATGTTATTTTGCCTCCAAATAGCAATGAGCATAATTTTGAATTTAAACCAAGTACTATGAAAAAACTTGAAAAAAGTGATATTTATTTCACCATAGGCTTAGAATTTGAAAAAGTTTTTACGGATAAATTTAAACAAAATTTTCCAAAACTTCAAGTTGTAAATATGCAAAAAAACATAGCTTTGATTAAAATTCATGATACACACAAACACTCTCATGAACATGAGGAACATGAGCATTTTGATCCTCATACTTGGCTAGATCCTATTTTAGTCCAAACTATGGCTTTAAATATTTATGACGCCTTGATTCAAAAATATCCACAAAATAAAAATTTATATAAACAAAATTTAGATAAATTTTTAGCAGAATTGAATAGTTTAAATTTACAAATTGACTCAAAATTAGAAAAATTAAAAAATAGAGAATTTATAGTTTACCATCCTTCTTGGACATATTTTGCAAAACGCTATAATCTTACGCAAATTCCTGTAGAAATTTTAGGTAAGGAACCAAAAAGCAAAGATTTACAAAACCTTATCACTCTAATGAAAAATAAAAATTTAAAAGTCATTTTTGTTCAAAACGGTTTCCCTGAAAATGCAGCAAAAACACTTGCCAAAGAATGTGATGCAAAAATTTACAAAATAGATCATTTGTCTTATGATTGGGAAAATGAGCTTTTAAAAACCGCTGATGCCTTTTCTCATAATTTATAATCAGGCTTTTTGATGCTTTTTTTTGAAATTTCCAATCTAAACTACGCTTATGATAATGAAACCATCTTAAAAAACATCAATCTTAGCTACGACAATAAAGACTTTCTCTCTATCATAGGTCCAAATGGTGCAGGAAAATCAACACTTGTAAAACTTATCCTAGGACTTTTAAAATCCAAAAATGAAATCCACTTCAAAGCTTTTCAAAGAAAAGAAATAGGCTATGTTCCTCAACACACTCTAGCCAATCCTAATTTTTGTCCAAGAGTACTTGAAATCGTTCTTATGGGACTTGTAAGTAAAAAAATTTTTGGTTTTTATGGGAAAAAAGATAAAGAAAAAGCTATGCAAGCTTTAAAAAGCGTAGGAATGGAAAAATTTTGGAACAAAACCATTGATTCTCTAAGTGGAGGACAAAGACAACGTGTTTTTATCGCAAGAGCCTTAGCTAGTGAATGTAAGATGCTTATTTTAGATGAACCTACCGCAAGCGTTGATAACAAGTCTGCTATACAAATTTTTGAACTTCTAAGCTCCTTGCACCAAAAAGGTATGGGAATTTTACTCATTTGTCACGATATCAACCTTGTATTAGCTTATAGCGATAAAATTGCACATTTAAACAAAGAACTTTTCTTGCATACCAACACTAAAGAAAAAGAAAAAAGTTCATTTTTAAAACACTTATACGAAAACCACTCTCATTTTTGTGATGTAGAAATGAGTTTAAATACTTGTTTTTGCGATGAAGAAAATTGCGATAGTAAAAAACTATGCGAACAAGAATTTACAAGAAGAAATTTGAAAAAAACAGAATTTAAAAAAGAAAATTTTTGTTTAAAATTTTCAAAGGAAAATAATGCTTGAAATTTTAAATTTCACCTTTTTTCAAAACGCTTTACTAGGAGCGATTTTAGTCAGTATAGCTTGTGGGATCATAGGTACTTTGGTGATGATAAATCGCCTTTTTTCTATGGCTGGAGGTATAACACATGGGGCTTTTGGTGGTATAGGTATAGCTTTTTATTTTTCTTTACCTATTTTATTAAGCACGGGAATATTTACTTTATTTTTGGCTTTTTTAGTAGCTTTTTTAGCTAAACACTATAAACACAGAAGTGATAGTATTATCGCTGTAATCTGGGCTTTTGGAATGGCTGTTGGGATTATTTTAATCGATTTAAGCCCTAGTTATAACACAGATTTAATGGCTTATCTTTTTGGGAGCATTTTGGCTGTAGGAACACAAGATTTATGGCTTATGGCTTTGGTTGATAGCGTGGTGGTACTTTTGATCTTTTTATTTTATAGACAATTTGAAGCATTAAGCTTTGATGCGGAATTTGCAAAAGTTCGTGGTATCAATACAAGTTTTTTTCATTATCTTTTAATCGCCCTTATGGCTTTTTGTATAGTTATTTCTATACGCCTTGTAGGGCTTATTTTGGTTATGGCTTTACTTAGCATCCCAAGCTTTATTGCTGAAAATTTTACTAAAAGACTTGGCTTTATCATGATTTTGGCAAGTTTTTTAAGTATGATTTTTTGTGTTTTAGGACTTATACTTAGCTATTATCTTAACCTCTCAAGCGGTGCTTGCATCATAACTGTAGCTTGTTTTGGTTTTTTAGTACATTTGATAGGCAAATTTTTAAAAAGGTAAAGGTGCAAAACACACTTGCACTTTTATATCTTTTTGCCCTTGTTCTTTAAAATACAAATGTTCGCTTGCCTTAAAAACAAAAAATTTTTCTGCGATTTTTCTTTGTAAATCTTGAGTTTTTTCACATAAAGGATACACAAGTTTAATATCATAAATTTTAAATTTGCAAGCATAAGCAAACATTTGATACAAATCGCTTTGTGCTATACCCTGTTTTTTCTCATCTTCGCTATCATTTGGAATTTTCCATTTTGTATCTAGAATCATTTTATTTTCTATATATAAATCAGGCTTTAATATGAAACAATTTTCATCATTTTTTGAGATTAAATACTTTCTACTGTTTTGAACTTTAATATCTTGAGTTGGATTTACTTTTTTTAGCATATAAGCTACATAATCTTCAAAAATTTTCTCCATAGGAAAAAGCAAAGCAAAAGCTTCATTTTTACCATGATAAGGCATAAAACTTTCATTTTTTAAGAAAATTTTACACCACAAAAGCAAGTTTTCATAATAATCAAAATGTCTTGAAATTTTATAACTAAAATCTTTTTCATAATTTTTAGAAAATTCTACCTCATCAAGCATTTGCATGGCTTTTATAAGTCTAAATTTATTCAAACTTGTTTTGGATTTTAAAAAATTTAGCGTTGATTTTATCAAACGATTGGGTGCTATATCTAAAACAAACTCATCATTGCTTGTAAAAAATCTTTCTTTGTGTATCAAATTTTGCTTGATATGTTCGTTAAATAGTAATTTTCCCTTCAAAAAAGCCCTATTTTCTTCGCAACTTAGATAAGATCTCATCAAGCCTTTTTTATACACGCTATCAAATTCATCTAAAAACATAGTGATAAACACTTCAAATAAAGGAATTTTAGAACTTTGCAAAGATGAAATTTGCGATTTTTTAAAGGGAGAGTTTTTTAAGGTTTTTAACATATTTATCAAAAGATTTTTAGGATTAAATTTAAAATCTTTTTCATAAAAATCATTATTTTTAGAAATATTGTCTAATTCATAGTATCTTTTTAGTTTTTCTTTATCGTGATTTGAAAAGCTATCTTCTTTTTTATAGCTATCTAAATTCGTGCATTTTGGCAAGATCTCCAAAACCCCGCTTTTAGTCTGTATAATGCCGACATAATTTTTAGCTTTTAAGGTATTTTTATTTTTAAAGCCTAGAAGATTTTCATTATTTTTTGCAAAGTCTTCTAGCTCTTTATAAAACCCTTCGGCCTTTTCTTTGAAAATTTCTTTTAAATCTTCTTTAGAAAAAGCTTGGTGTTCAATGATAGAAAAAGTGTTACTTGTTTTCATTATTCATATATTTTTATAAAAGTATCTTTACTCCAATTATTACTATTACTAAATTTATAAACAACCTTATCACTTTCTATAAATTCTGTCATATTTTTTAAATAATCTTTATTTTCAACACTAATTTCCAACATACCATTTTTATTTAAAACTGCGTCAATCAAAGCATAGTCATTGTAAAAATACTCTTGCAAAAGTGGGATGATTTTATTTTGAAAAACTTTTTTTAAATCTTCTAAATTTTCAACACTTACAAAAAATGCATGACCTATGGTTTTTTCTCTATCTAGTAAATATTCTATACGAGTGTTTATAGCTTTTAATAATTCTTGCAAATCAATACCTTCGCAATCCATAGATAATTTGCTCACATCAGGCATCATCTCTACAAATTCAAATCTTCTTCTTAAAGCTGTATCAAGAGAAGTTATGCTTCTATCGGCTGTATTCATAGTGCCTATGATATAAACATTTTTAGGCACTCCAAATTTTTCACCGCTATAAGGCAAAGTCACTTTTAACTCTTCTTTTTCACCTATCCTTTTACTAGGTTCTATCAAGGTTATAAGCTCACCAAAAATCTTACTTATATTACCACGATTGATTTCATCTATAATAAATACAAAAGAAAAATTGATATATTTATAATAAAAATAATCTAAAATAATCTTATAATTATTTATAATATTATCACCGCTATCAATTTTCAACCTTATATATCCTTCTATTTCAGTATCAGATAAATTACTATAAGACAAACCAATCTGCTCTATCATATCTCTGATATAATTAATATGGATTTTTAAATTTCCAGTAATTAAATTATTTGGTTCTTCAAATTTATATTCTTTATTTTTATATATTATTGATTTTTTTTCTCTACAATGATCTAAAAAATCATCCTTAATTTGATTAAAATTAAAATTTTGTTTTACAACAAGAGCCTTATCACAAAAATCTTTAAAAATTCCATCTTTTATTTCATATTCTATTTCTTTAGAATTTTCTTCACTATCTATGCGAGGCTTTATGCCTTCTACAAATTCTTCATATCCATAGCTTTGATGAAAAGTAGTAAATACTATTTGTCCCTTTCTTACATACTCATCAAATTTTGCTTTTTTGTCATCTCTACTTTCTAAATTTTCGCCAAAAATTTCCAAAGCTTTATCTATAGTATGATAAGTTTTTCCTGTACCCGGAGGTCCATAAAGAATTTGATTTAAGGGTATAAAAGTAGAAAATTCAGCTCTTAATTTAAAATCATTTTTGTCAAAAATATTAAAATAATTAATCATATCTTGAAAATCTTTTACAATTTGATTTGCTTCTTTTTCAAGATTTTTGTACTTAAAATCAAAATACCGTAATTTTCCACTCCTATCCATTTGATCAATGGCACTACACCTCGATAAATTCATGTCTCCTTGAGGAAAACCAAAACTCAATTGTATATGTTTATCATCTGAAAAATATCCTGAAAAAGCTATAAAAATATAAATACCTTTTGTTGCAGTTAATTTTTCACCGTTGATCAAATTACTTGCAAGCAAATCATTTCTAACAAAAATAATCCAACTATCCTCATTTAAAAATCCACCTGCATTACCTAGACCAATTTTATAAGAATAATTATATTTTTTTAAAAAATCTAGCTTAATATTAATATCTTTTTGAGAAGTTCCTTTAACACTTACTTTACCGTGTTGTGTTAAAACATTTCTTTGGATACAAGCTTCAACTTCATGAATAAGAAAATTTATTGCTGAAATAAAATTATCTTTTTCATCTTGATTAAAGATAATTTCCATTTCTTACCACTCCACAAAGGTTCTAGCTTTTTTTATATCATTAAAATTTATAGTAGTTTTTTCTTTATTTTCTAAAATTTCTAAAGTGATATTTTCATCATCTACAGCAATGATTTTTGCTTCAAATTTTTCTTTTTCATTGGTTGTGATCTTCACAAGTTCACCTATACTTTTAGCAAAGTGTTCTATCTTACTCAGTTTTCTTTCAAGTCCTGGTGAAGATACTTCTAAAAAATACTCCCCATTTACAGGTGGTTCTACATCAAAAATAGGCGATAAAATTTCACTAAGCCTTGCACAACCATCAAGATTTACCCCGCCTTCTTTTTGCACATAAATTCTATAAATTTTTCTGCCATTTTCACTTACTAGCTCATCATCATAAAAACTAAGTCCTGCTTCTTTACAAAGGGCTTCAAGATTCATTTTTATCCTTTTTTATTTTTTCAAAAAGTGCATCCATATGGTTTTGATACTCAAGCCTATCATCAAATTTAAAATGAAAATTCGGACACCTATACCAGCCCTGCTCACTCATGCAGTAATTTTGTAAAGCTCTACTTGCCTTTTTTAAAGAAGATAAAATTTTTTCTTGCTCATGAACATTAAAAAACATCTTATCAAGATACACAAAAGCATCGTATCTGCCTTTTTTACACTCTACATCCACTACACACAAATTTTTCAAATTTTCATCATCTAAATTTGCTAAAGCTTCAGGGATCAGCTCTTTTAAGATACTTTCAGTGCGTAGTTTTTTAATCTCACTTGGATTCATAGACTTGCTTGTTCCTCTACTTCTTTATAGCTTTCTATATAATCACCCACTCTCATATCATCACACCCTTCTATACCTACGCCACACTCATAGCCTTTTGCCACTTCTTTAGCATCATCTTTAAAGCGTTTAAGCGAGCTTACATTTCCTTCATAAACCACAACTCCATCACGGATAAGGCGAATTTTAGCTCCACGGTTAATCACCCCTTCAGTTACCATACAACCTGCGATTTGTCCGATTTTTGGTACATTGATCACTTGTCTAATCTCTGCTTGTCCTAATTGCTCTTCAGAAATAATCGGGCTCATCATACCACCAAGCAAGGCTTTTACATCATCTAAAAGATTATAAATCACATTATAAGTTTTAATTTCTACGCCTTTATCTTTAGCACGCTCTTTAACTTCTCCTGTTGGGCGTATGTTAAAACCTAGTACTATAGAGTTTTCACTCGCACTTGCAAGCTCTATATCACTTTGCGTGATTCCTCCTACCCCACTATGAATGATATTCACTTTAATCTCATCATTTCTAAGTTTTTCTAAACTTGCTTTTAAGGCTTCTAAAGATCCTTGCACATCAGCTTTTAAAATAACAGGCAAGGCTTTTAGATTGCCTTCTTTAATCTTAGCTCCAAGCTCATCAATGCTAACTTTAGTAGATTTACTAAGTTCTTTTTGGCGATTGTATTCGTGGCGTTTATTAGCGTATTCTCTTGCTTCTTTATCGGTTTTTACTGCGATTAAAATTTCACCTGCATCTGCTACTTCGCTAAGCCCTACGATAACCCCACATTCGCCTGGTTTGATTTCTTTTAAAGCCTTACCTTGATCATCACTCATCGCACGCACTTTTCCATAAGCCTCGCCTGCAACCACAGTACTTCCTACAGTAAGTGTTCCATTTTGCACGATGATAGTAGCTACCGCACCACGCCCTTTTTGCACAGAACTTTCTATAATGCTTGCTTTAGCAAAACTTTTTGGATTGGCTTTAAGTTCTAAAATATCAGCTTGTAAAAGCACAATTTCAAGCAAATCTTCAATCCCCATTCCTGTTTTAGCCGAAACCCCTACAAATTCATAAGATCCGCCCCATTCTACTGGCATGATTTCCATTTCTGCGAGTTGAGTTTTTACCATATCAGGATTTGCCGCTTCTTTATCCATTTTGTTAATAGCGATAATAATAGGCACACCTGCTGCCTTAGCATGATTTATCGCTTCTTTAGTTTGTGGTTTTACCCCATCATCTGCGGCCACAACGATGATTACAATATCAGTGATACTTGCACCCCTTGCACGCATAGCAGTAAAAGCTTCGTGACCTGGAGTATCGATAAAAGTAATTTTACGCCCGTTTTTTTCTACCATATAAGCACCCACGTGTTGGGTAATACCCCCTGCTTCTCCACTTGCAACGCGTGATTTTCTGATATAATCTAACAAAGAAGTTTTACCATGATCAACATGCCCCATGATGGTAATCACAGGTGCTCTAGTCACTAAATCTTTTTCATCAGTCTCTTCTTCATAGTCTTTTACATAATCAAACTCATCAGCCTCGTTAATGATATTGATCTCTATACCAAATTCAGCAGCCAAAATTTCAATCGCATCTTCATCTAAGAAATCATTTTTTGTTGTCATCATTCCAAGCATGAAAAGTTTTGAAATCACTTCACTAGTGCTTTTTCCTATCTTATCTGCGAATTCATACACACGAATTTCTTTAGAAATAGAAACACTACTTACTTCTTCTACTTCCTTTTTTTCAATCTTTTTAGGTGGTTTTTTGCGACTTCTTCTTTGAATTCCACCTTCAAGCCCAAAACCCGCAGAATTTCCAACAGCTTGTCTTATAAAATTAGGTTGTTTTTTATTGATATTTTGTGGTTTTTCTTGTTCTTTTACACTAAAATCAGGTAACACTACCTCATCTTCATCATCTAAAGAAATATCACCAAAATCATGTTCATCTAAAAAATTCATTTTTTCGGTACTTTCTTTTTTACTCGCAGCAATAGATTTTTTTTCTTTTTTCTTTTTCTTTAAACTCTCATCAGCATTTGAAAACATAGTTTTTAAACTTAAGCGCTCTTCATTATTGATAGATATATCATTTGAATTTTTTACTTCTTCTTTTTTAACTTGAATTTCTTCTTCGTCTTTTTTCTTTTTAACAATAACAAGTCCGCGTCTTTTGGCTAAAGTTGCACTAGCAAGGCTTTGTGGCTTATGAGCATCAATAATTTCTTGTTTTTCTTCCTCTTTTGCATTTTCTTTTTCAACTTTTAATTCTTCTTTTTTAACTTCTTGTTTAAGCTTTTCTTCTTTTTTAGGTTCTTTTTTTTCAGATTCATTTAGCTTTTCTTGTTCTTTTATATTTTCTTTTTTAGGCTTTTTTGCCGTAGGAGTTTTGATATTTTTCTTAAAAGCTTCTGGAATTTCTCTTGTTTGTATATACTCATAAATAGCTGCCGCAATCTCGGGTTCTACAGCATTTGATGCTGTTTTAATTCCAAGTCCTAATTCATTTGCCTTTTCAATAATTTCCTTACTATCATAACCTAATTCTTTTGCGATTTCATGAATTCTAATCTTTGCCATTTAAAAATATCTCCTTAAGTCCTTGCTGAGTAATTTTAGTATTTAAATTTTTACATATTTTAGAAAATGCTTTTTGTAAGATTTTATCTTCTTTCTCAATACAATTTTGACATAAATATCCACTTCTTCCATGTTCTGCTTTAGGCGCAATATCTCCTAAAACAACTTTAAATCTAAATAACATATTTTGCTCAAAGCGGTTTTTACACACTATGCACATTCTAATTGGTATATGTTTTTTCAAAATTATATCTTTTTTTTATATTTTTTAGCAAATTTCAAAGCCATTATCATCAAATTCTAAATATTGCACACGAAAATCTTTAAATTTTGTTTGCATTTTCTTTGCCAAAGCTAAAGCATCATCTTTGAAAGCTAAAGAAAAAAAGCTCGATCCCGAACCTGAAAGTGTGCTCATTAAAGCTTTATTTTCTAAAGCAAATTTTTGTACTTCAAAAAGCTCAGGTAAGTTTTTCATACGATTGATTTCATGAAGCTTATCTTGACTTGCAAATTTTAAAAATTCATATTTTTTCTCCAAAAAACAAGCGGTTAAAAATGAAGCATGAGAAAGGTTGAAAACCGCATCATTAAAACTTAAATTTTTAGCCAAAGCTTGGCGTGATTGTTCCGTGCTCATTGCCAAATTTGGGATCACAACCACAGCAGCTAAATCTTTATCAATCTCTTTTTTGATGCTATAAACTTTATTTTTTTCAACCAAAGAACACACAAAACCACCAAGAGTAGCTGGAGCGATATTATCTGGATGGTTTTCATAAATTAAAGCTTCATCTAAAATACGTTCTTTTTCTACCTTAAATCCACTCATATAATAAGCACTGGCAATAGCTCCAACAATCACAGCTGAAGAGCTTCCTAACCCTCTTGAAAGAGGAATGTTATTTTGAAAAATAAAACGAAAATTATCTTTTTTTCCACTTAGTTTTTCATAAATTTCATAAAAAATATTTACAAATATATTGTTTTTTTTAAGAAAAATATTATCACTGCCCTCACCTCCAATACTAATGCTAAAAACACCTGATTTTTGGATTTGAGTTTCATTAAAAAGCTTTAAACTAAGTCCTAAACAATCAAAACCTGGCCCTAAATTCGCACTCGTAGCGGGAACTAAAATTTTCAAATTTCATCCTAAATTGCATCTAAAAAATAAAAGGGAAGATTATCATTATTTAGTTTAAGCTCTTGTAAATTTTTTGGTAAAAAAAACTCTGCTGGGATATTTTGCTCTAAACAAATTTCACCTTCCTTATATACAAAACAAAAATTTTTATTTGCACTTATGGGTTTATAGCCATTTAATTCAAAAGCACTTACCGCAAATAAAGGAATATTTTTTACTATACTTAAAGTACTCAAACTTACATAAGAAATTTTAATCCCCATATAAGAACCTGGACCATTAGCATAGATTAAACTTGTAAAATCATATTCTTTAAGCAATTCATCTAAAATTTTTGGTAAAAATTCACTTGCTTTTTCTTCACTTTTATAAGTTTTTATAAGTTTATCATCTTGATAAATTCCGATCATTAAAGGCTTAGATAAAGCATTAAGCAAAAGAGAGGTTTTTATGCAAATACCTTTTCATAAGCTTTTTGGGTGGTTTTTTCAAGGCTTACAATTTCATAAGCATCTTTATCTTTTAAAACTTCTTTAGTAAGTAAATGATTTAAATGATGACTCCCAGCATATGAAGTATAATCTCCAAAAACACGATATCCAAGTAAGGTTAAATCTCCAATTGCATCTAAAATTTTATGTCTTACAAACTCATCTTTGAAACGCAAACCCTCAGGATTTAAAATACGATTTTCATCTACCACTATAGTATTTTCTAAACTTCCACCTAGTGCTAAATTCATACTCCTAAGAGCTTGAACATCTTTTAAAAAACCAAAAGTTCTAGCTCTTGCTATGTTTTCTATATAATTTTTTTTGCTGAATTCAAAATTGTAACTTTGTTCACCTATAACAGCATTGTCAAATTTAATTGTGTAATTAATACGGGGTTCTTTAGTAGGAGTTAAACGCACAAATTTATTACCATCTCTTACTTCTATAGGCTTTTTAATTACCATAATTTTTTTAGGCGCATCAAGTTCTTTTACCCCTGCTTCATCAAGCATCATACAAAAACTAATACTTGATCCATCCATAACAGGAGCTTCATTTGCATTTAAAACAATGCGTACATTATCGATTCCATAAGCATTAATCGCACTCATTAAATGCTCTATTGTAGAAATAAATCCACGATCATCTCCTAAAACAGTTGCCATTTGAGTATTGATCACATTTTCAGGACTTGCCTTATAGCTTGCATTAAGATCGCTTCTAAAAAATACTATACCACTATTTGCTTCTAAAGGCTCTAAAGTAATTTCTATGGGTTCACCCTTATGAAGTCCTATACCTACGCCTTTGACAGTTTTTGCTAAAGTTAATTGTTTCATTAATTTTTTCCTAAAATTATCTTTTTACCATCATTTAAAACATTGTAAATATTATTTTCTATCCATTTTTTATCTTGCCATTGTTCAGGACGCGTTTCAACTCCTTGAACCAAAACTCCAAAATGCAAATGATCACCTAAGGCTAAACCACTTGTTCCTGTTTTGCCTATAATACTTTGTTTATTAATCATTTCATCTAAATCAACATTTTTAGAAGAACAGTGCCCATAAAGACTATATACTCCAAAACCATGATAAACAATTAAATTTAAACCATAAATTCCATTTTCAGCAGCAAAAACAACCTTGCCTGCGTTATTACTTATGATAGGAGCTTGTGCTACGCTTGCTAGATCAAGCCCCATATGATAAGAATCACTCACAAATTGCCCATTATAAGAATAATACCTATGATCAGCAAAATCCGCTACTTTCATACCATTTTTAAGAGGTAAAAATAAATTCAAATCAAAATTATCAATTTTTTCCTCAGATACTTTTGAAGTGATTTCATGGATAAGTTCTTCATTGCTATTTCTTAAAGTTTCATTGACAAACTTAAATTTTTCATAACGATTGAGATTATTATCTTTTGGAGCGTATTGATTAGCTAAATTCTCAATCTTTCCATCTAAAAATTTATCCGTTAAATTAATATTTGAAACACGATATTTACGATTAACAAAATAATACCTTATACGTTCTTTTGAAATATTTCCCGCTTTATCCGTAGCGATAACAAATGCGCGAAATTCCTCATCTCTTGCATCCCAAGCAATCAAAGCCGCATAATACCCTTCTTTTACATAAGGTGTAACTTTAAAGATTTTACCTTTATTTGTTTCTATATACACCTTATCTAAATTAGCATCATCGGCCTTAAAAACAACTGCCCCAGCACCGCCTTGCTCGATTTGGTAAGAATTGCTTATGATATTGATTTTTGGAGCCGTATTATCTACTAATACCGCAATTTGTTTTCTTGCTTCATTGCCACTAAAAAAATTCCAAAAACTAGAATCTTTAGCTATCACCTCCAAAACAAAAGATTTTACATTTTCTTTATAACCAAATTTTGGCAAAGCAACTTGTAAGGTAATATCTTTTAAATTAGAAATCTTTTCATCTGCTATAACCATTGCACTAGTATTGTCGTCTTTATGCAATATAATTTGTACATTTTTGATAGAACTTTCATCATCTTTAACATGCACTAAAATAGGTTTTTTAAGATCAGTATATACAACATCTGGCATTAAAATTTGAGGAGGATTTTTTTCAAAAATACTTAATCTTGAAATAAAAAAAATCAAAATTGCTATTAAAACTAAAATTAAAACAGATAAATAAGTTTTGCCTTTTCTTTTTGCCATAACCTTCCTTAAAAATTTTCAATGTTTTTGTTGTTTTTAGTATAAATTCTATTATATTTTCAGTAAATATCTAGCAAATTTATAAAATTTCTCTTAGAGTATTAGCCTGTTTCATCCATTCTCTTAATTCATCATTTTTGTCTAATTGTATCATTTGTTTACATCTCTCTAATTCTTGTTGAAAAAAATCAATAGAACTTAATAAGTTATCTTTATTTTGTAAAAAAATACTTTCCCACATTTGTGGCGATGATTTGGCAATTCTGCTCATACCTTTAAAAGATCCTCCAGCTAAATGAACAATATTTCTTTTATCCTCTTCTTTCATTACAAAATTTGCCAAAGAAAAACTTATAACATGAGGCAAATGAGAAATAATAGCAGCATGATGATCATGGGCTTTACTATCCATAAAAACAATTTTCATCCCTAAATGAGAAAAAATTTCTACTGCTCTTTTTTGATGCAAATCATCAGCTATTTCACTATCGCAAAGAACACAAACTGCATCTTTATAAAGCTCTTTAAAAGCCGCTTTTGGACCTGAATTTTCAGTTCCTGTCATAGGATGAGCAAAAAGAGTTTGTTTGATTAAATTCTTAGGCAAACTTTCTATAATTTTTCTTTTTGTACTTCCAAGCTCTATAATTGTTACATTAGAAGGCAAATCAACTAACTTTTGCAAAATTTCTATAATAGCATTAACAGGAGTTGCGACAAAAATCATATCACATAAAGCTAAATCTTTAAATTCTATAAGCTCATGAATAAGACCTAATCGCAGGGCATCTTTTTCATTTTCTTTACTTAAATCCATACCATAAACACAAGAAATAAGCTTATTTTCTTTCAAACAAAGCCCTAAAGATCCACCCATAAGCCCAAGCCCTATAATTGCTATTTTCATACTTTCTACCTTAGTTTTTTTGTTAAATTTTTTTTGCTATTATACAGCTTTTAATAAAGCTTTAGGTAAAAAATCAATGAAAAAACATCTTATTAGTATTTGTGCTTTAGTTGCTATAGCCAATGCAGCAACCATTAAAGATATTAAATTTATCGGATTAAATCATTTATCGAACACAAGCGCTATAAATATCACGGGGCTTAAAATAGGCGAGGAAATAAATCCTGCAAAAATCAACACTGCTATTCTTAATCTTTATAAACAAAATTATTTCGAAAATATTGCAGTAGAAAACAACAATGGAATTTTGGAAATTATAGTTACCGAAAAACCAACTATAGCAAAGGTTACTATCACAGGTATAGCTTCAAATGATAGAAAACAAGTTGAAAGTATTTTAGGGATTAAAAGAGGCACACTACTTGATGAAGGAAGTATAAAAGAAGCTATTGAACGCATTAAAGCTTATTATGAAGCAAAAAGTTATTTTGATACTATTGTAGAATACAAAAAAAAGACTTTAGAAAATACCGATGGACTAGAGCTTGAATTTATAGTAAATCGTGGCGAAAATATCATTATTGATAATGTTCATTTAAGTGGAGCCAAGAAATTTTCATATTCTGATATAGAACCTGCTGTTGTTAACAAAGAAAAAGAATTTATGGGATGGATGTGGGGACGCAATGATGGAAAATTAAAAGTTTTTGAACTTAGTAACGATAGTTCAAGAATTGCTGATGAATATATGAAAAAAGGATATTTAGATGTTCAAGTATCCTCGCCTTATCTTAAAACCTACACAGATACTTATCAAGCAAATTTGACTTATTTTATCAAAGAAGGAAAGCCTTATAAAATTAAAAGTATAAGCATAGAAAATCCTTTATTTGATGATAAGCAAAATGCACAAACCGTAAAAGATTTAAGATCAAGCGCTGGCACAACTATCAATATCGAAGACATTAGAAAAGATGTTAAAACCATAGAAACACAAAGTGCTGATTTGGGTTATGCGTTTGTAGAAGTCTATCCTGATATTCAAAAAAATGATCAAACTCAAGAAGCCACCGTTGTATTTAAAGTAATCCCTCATGATAAAGTTTATATAAGAAATGTTATTATTTCAGGAAATTCACGTACTGTAGATCGCGTCATACGCCGAGAATTATATATAACAGAAGGTAATTTATACAATAGAACAGACTTAAGCGAGTCAAAAAATGCTTTAAAAAGAACTTCTTATTTTGACGATGTAAATATCAAAGAAGAAAAAGTTGATGATACACATATTGATTTGATTGTTGATGTTAAAGAAGCTTCTACAGGAGCTATTTCTGGAGGCATTGGCTATGGATCAAGCGATGGTATTTTGCTTAACGCTTCTTTATCAGATACAAATATCTTTGGTTCAGGAATAAAAAGCTCTGTAAGCGTAGATAAAAGCGATGATACCTTATCAGGAAGGATTAGTCTCATAAATCCACGCGTTCTTGATAGTCAATATAGTCTGGGTGGAACACTTTATTCAAATGACTATGAATGGGATAATTATTCAGAAAAAAATTACGGCTTTGATATAACAGTTGGACGCCAATTTGCAAGATACTATAATGTAAGCTTAACTTATAATCTTGAACAAAGCGATATATATCACTTAAGTCCAACTCTTTTAAGAACAGGATATGAACTTGGCAAAAGTATTAAAAGCTCTATAACTCCAGCAATCACCTTTAACAATACAGATGATTATTATCTGCCACGATCAGGTATCATTGCTTCAACTAGTTTAGAATACGCTGGACTTGGCGGAGATCAAGAATTTATTTCATCAAGCTCTAAATTTAACTTTTATCAAGGTTTACAAGACTATATAGGATATGATCTTATTTATCGCTATAAAGCGAGTTTTTATAAAGTATGGGATGAAGGCTATTTACCAATTAACCAAAGAATTTATTTAGGTGGTATTAGATCGATACGCGGTTTTGAAAGCAGAACAGTAAGTCCTAAAAACCAATGGGGAGATGAAGTAGGTGGAACCATAGCTTTTGCCAATTCTGTAGAACTTAGTTTTCCTTTGATTGATAGAATCAAACTTCGTGGTAGCGTGTTTTTTGATTATGGTATGATAGGGCGTAAAAATTTAGATGAAATAAAAAGAATGAGTACAGGTATAGGCATTGAATGGATTACACCAATTGGGCCTTTACAGCTTGTATTTGCCAAACCTCTTAATGATAAAAAAGGTGATGATACTAATAGTTTTGAATTTAATCTTGGAACACGCTTTTAATGAAAGAATTTTTAGATGCTTGCTTGAATGCAAATTTGCAAATACGCAAGTATCTAAACAATATCCCACAAAATGATCTTAAACTTTGCTCTAAATTAGGCTATGATAAAAATCAAGGCTATGAGCTTGACTTAAAATGTGAACAAATTTTCATAAAATATCTTAGTTGTTTTGGACAAATTTTTTCTGAAGAAAGCGGATTGATCGGAAAAGCTAGCCCAAAACAAATGATTCTTGATCCTTTGGATGGAAGTTCAAATTTTGTTTCTAAAATACCATTTTATGGAACTTCTGTAGCTCTCATGGAAAAAGATCAGACAAAAAGCGCTTTTGTTTGCAATCTTGTCAGTCAAGAAATTTTTGCTTTTAATAACAATCAAGCTTTTAAATCTAATCTTTCCGATCCAAAATACTCACCCTTAACACCTAATCTATTTTCTAAAATAGGTATAGTTGAAAAAATTTCACTTTATCCAGAACTTCTCGATTTTTTAACAAAAAATCAATTAAAATTTCGCTCTTTGGGTGCAACAGCCTTAAGTCTCGCTTATGCTTCGTATTTTAGTTTTGTATTAATTCTTGGAAAAACACGAATTTTTGATACAGTAGCTGCTTTAACAATTCATCAAAATTTATATATAGAAAAAAAATGAAAATTTCCTTCTCCTAAGCCAAGACAAGAAAATTTTTGATATAATCTTGGAATTTTTAAAAAATAATTAGGTGAATATATGAATTTTGCAGATATTTTTTCAAAAATAAGAAGACAACAACCTAGTATTAAAGAAGCTCCAAATCACTGGGTAAAATGCCAAAGTTGTCATGCTTTGATGTATTATAAAGAAATAGAATCTTGTTTTAATGTTTGTCCTAAATGTAATTATCACATGAGAATTTCAGCTGATGAACGTATTAAACTTTTAAGCGATGAAGGCAGTTTTATTGAGTATGATGCAAATTTAGAAGCTATAGATCCTTTAAAATTTGTTGATAGCAAATCCTATAAAAAACGCCTTAGCGAAGGTGAAAGTAAAACAGGTAGAAAAAGTTCTGTCATCAGTGGAGAATGTGAAATCAATGGTTTAAAAACCCAACTTGTTGTATTTGATTTTTCTTTTATGGGCGGATCTTTAGGTTCTGTTGAAGGAGAAAAAATCGTTAGAGCTATACAAAGAGCCATCACAAGTAAAACCCCTCTTGTCATCGTAAGTGCAAGCGGTGGAGCTAGAATGCAAGAAAGCACTTATTCTTTGATGCAAATGAGCAAAACTAGTGCCGCACTTAAACTTCTTAGCAAAGAAAAACTTCCTTATATTAGTATTTTAACTGATCCTACTATGGGTGGGGTAAGTGCTTCTTTTGCTTGGCTTGGAGATTTAATCATCGCTGAACCTGAAGCTTTAGTAGGTTTTGCTGGTGCAAGAGTTATCAAACAAACCATAGGAGCAGATTTACCTGAAGGTTTCCAAAAAGCAGAGTTCTTGTTAGAACATGGACTTATAGATGCCATAGTTGAAAGAGGAGAACAAAAACAATATCTTAGCGATGTACTAAAATTTTTTAGTGGAAAATAATTTGCAAGTTAATATCTTTTGTATTCAAAAAAGTGATGAATTTAAAACTTGGAGTGAGAAATACTCTAAACTCATCTCCAAATACGCCACTTTAAAAGAAATAAATGTTTTTAATAAAAAAATAGCCTTAGCTCAAAATTTAAATGCCATAGAAGCAAAAAAAAGCTATGAAGAAGCTTTTATGCCTTATAAAAAAGGCTATTGTATCGCTCTTGATGAAAAAGGGAAAGATCTTACAAGTATAGAATTTGCAAAACTCATCCAAGATAAAAATGAATTAAGTTTTTTTATAGGCGGTGCTTATGGTTTAAGAGAAGAATTTAATCAAAGTTTGGATTTTAGACTATCATTAAGCAAACTTACTTTAGCACATCAATTTGTTAAAACCTTACTTTTAGAACAAATTTATCGTGCATTTTGCATCAACAACAATCACCCTTATCACAAATAGAAAGTTTTAAAATGAAAAAAAATGAAATACAAAATTTCAAAAATATTTTAGAAGAAAGAAAAAAAGCCATCTTAGAAAATTTGCAAAGCAATTCGAATGAAATCGAAGCTCTTCACAATAGCGTCCCAAGTGATAGTGTAGATTTTTCTGTCATAGAAACAGGCTCTCAAATTGACTTTGCTATCAGTACCAATCTCAAAGAAGAACTCATAGAAATCGAAGATTCTTTAGATAAAATCAAAAACGGCACTTATGGAATTTGCGAATCTTGCGATGATGAAATCGACTCTCAAAGACTAAAAGTCAAACCTCACGCAAGATATTGTATCACTTGCCGTCAAATTGCAGAACAAGGAAAAAAACATGAAAATTAAACTCTTCTTACTTGCAAGTTTTATTTATATAGCACTTATTTTTGCCTTTGCTTGGTATCTAGAACTAGGAAGCTATACTCTAAATATCAGCACTTATACCTTTGAATTACCTATTATGATATGGCTTGTTATTCCTTTATTTATTTATATGATTTTAGCCGTTTTACACATAACATTTTATGGATTTTTGCGTTATTTAAAATTTAAGCATTTTTTTAAAGATGCAGCTAAATTTGAATCTTATACTCAAGATTTACTCCTTGAAAAAGATCTTAAAACCACTTTTCAAACGAAAGAATTTAGAGCTGTGGCACAACTTTTTAAAACCATAAAAACACATGAAAAAATTCCACACTCAAATAAAATCAATGAAATTTTAGATCTTATTGATGGTTTAAATAAAAACGAATTTTTTAACCTTAGCAAATTTAAACTCGAAAATAACAATGTTTTATATTTGCAAAATGAAAAAAATCATCTCAAAAACGATGCAAATTATGCCTATAGCAAACTTAAAAACCTTAATGAAATCAAAGATGAATTTGAAGAAATTGCTTTTAACACTCTTATAGAAAAAGCTAGTTATGAGCAAATTAAAAATGTAAAAATCCCTAAAAAGCCTTCTGAAGTTCTCACACTTATCAAGCGTTTTAAAGAAGGAAATTTAGAACTTAGTGTAGCAGAATATGAAGTTTTACTTTCACACAACATATTAAGCGAAAAAGACTATCTTAATGCAGCAAAACTAAGTACTAAACTTTTAAATCCTGATGCTATTTTAGGAATTTTTAACAAAATTAAAAATGAAAAAAGCGAAGCTTTAAGAGCATATTTATATCTTTTGGCTGAATTTGGACTTTTAGATGAGTTAAGAGAACAAATTCACAATGATGATAAAAAATTTAATGATTTTAAAGCCTTTTTAGCCTTGCGTGAAAAAAATATCAAAATCGATCTAAATCAACTCATACAATGATAGATTTTAGCAAAAAACCCCTGTTTTTAGCCCCTATGGCAGGTTTTTCAGATCTGCCTTTTCGTAATGTAGTAAAAAAATTTGGTGCTGATATTACCATAAGTGAAATGATAAGTTCTAATGCCTTAGTTTATGAAAGTTCTAAAACTTTACATATGCTAGAAAGAGCTGAATTAGAAAATCCCTATATAGTCCAAATTGCAGGTGGGGATAAAGAAGTGCTAAAAAAAGCAGTGCAAATGCTAAATGAAATGGATTTTGTAGATGGGATCGATTTTAATTGCGGTTGCCCTGTAAATAAAGTTGTTAAACAATGTGCTGGCAGTGCTTTGCTAGAAAATTTAGAGCTTTTTAAAAATCTTGTAGGAGTGATTAAAGAAAACAATAAAAAAAGCCTTACAAGTGTGAAATTTCGACTAGGATTTAATGAAAAATATCCTGAAAAAATGGCTAAAATTTGTGAAAGCTTGGGGGTGGATTTTATAAGTATCCACGGACGCACAAGAAAACAGCTTTATAGCGGAAAAGCCGATTATGGATCCATTGCTAGTGCTAAAGCGAGCGTGAAAATTCCTGTGATTGCAAATGGCGATATTAACACACAAAACGCTAAAGAAGTTTATAAAATCACAAAATGTGATGGACTCATGATAGGGCGTGCAAGCGTAGGAAATCCTTGGGTATTTTATGAAATCAAAAGCGGTAAAAGTGTAGATGAAAAACTCAAAAAAGAAATCATACTCACTCATTTTGATGAAATGATAAAACACTACAAAGATCAAGGCGTAAGTATATTTCGCAAGCATTTACACGAGTATTCTAAAGGGCATAAAGACGCTTCAGCCTTTAGAGATACCGTTAATCGTATCGACAATGTCGAAGAAATGCGAAAAAAAATAGAAGAATTTTTTAGTTTAACTTGATTGATTTTTATAATTTAAAAAATCTTAAGCCTTAATATCTATAATTTTTGCTGAAGTGTTTTGAGAAAGAATTTTATTAAATTCCCCTGCATTATCATTGCTAAAATTCATACCAAAAAGAATTTCTAGCTCATCGCTTGTGCCAAATTTAGTTTCTAGTAGTTTTCTTAAAAGCTCATTCATTTTATTATCATCTTTGTAGGTTTCGCTTTTACTTTCTACTTGTATAGGTTTGAAAGCTTTTTTGTCTTCTTCTGAAGTTTCTTGCAGTTTTTTCTGCGATGAATCAATATTGTTAAAATCAACAAAATATTTTTTTTGAAGCTCAAGATATTTTTCTTTAAATTCATCTATACTTTTGCTTGTGTGAAAAATTTTAACATAAGCTTCATCATAACTCACGCCATCAATATGCATCCAACGAGGGTGTTTAGCATTTTCATCCATCCATTGAAATAAATTTTTAACTTCTGATTCTGGTAATTCATTGTTTCTAAGCTTATCTTCTATTGAACCCTCGACTAATTCTATTTTATCGCTGAATTTTTTAGAAATCTTATACAAATCTATCAAATCATTACCTAATTCTTCTCTTTGTTTTTTTGTAAGCTCGGGATTTCCATTTTCAATACTTTCATCTCTTATTTTGGTAAGTGTTTGCAAAGGATTGTTTCCAAAATATCTATTAAAAGAGCTTAGAGGAAATACTATCATCTTTATCACCTTGGAATAAATTTTATTCTAAAGTAAATCGGCAAAAATGATTTTTTTTAATATTTTTACTCATATATTTAAAATATAAAGCGCAAGTCTTCTAGCCCTTGAAAAAAATCTTACTTAATCTTCCAAAGTCCTTACAATCAAACTTTTAGGTAAATTAAAATGCTCTATAAGTTCTTTCTCTTTTTCTCTCATTTCTCCATTATCATTTTCATGATCAAAGCCTAACAAATGAAGTATAGCATGGATAAAAAGCAAGCTTATTTCTTCTTCATAGCTATGCCCTAACTCTTTAGCCTTTTCTTTTGCCAAATCCACATTGATCACAACAGAACCCAAAGGCAAACTCTCATCGATATTTTCAAGCGGAAAAGAAAGTACATCAGTAGTTTTATCTTGTTTTCTTTGCTCTAAGTTAATTTCTTGCATTTCTTTACTATCCACAAAGACAAGCTCCACATCTTTAGGACTTAAAAAACTTGCTATAGATTCTAAAAAATCACATTTTTCATCACTTAATATCATAAACCTTCCTTAATCAAATGATATAAATTTTCTATTTCTTCATCATCAAAAATCGCACAATTTTTACTGCTATAAAATTGTTTTAGTTTTTTCTCTTCAAACTCGAATCCTAAAGCACATTGAGGATGCGAAGGTAAAAAAGCCCTTAGCAGTGTAATGGAATTTTGGATTTTCTCATCACAGGCAAAACAAAAAAAATCCTTATGCAATCTTCCTTCAAATTCCAAAATTTTTAAATAAGCATCAACAATAACACGCTTTGGATTTTGTTTTTCAAACCTTTTCACACACTCATCAAGTAAATCAAAATAAAAACCATCAAGCTCTTCCACATCTTTTAAATGCCTATATAAAAGACGGATAAACTCTTGCCAAATCAGCATTTTTTCACGATCCATAATCCATACAAAACCCAAATGCAAAACATCTTTAAGTCTTGGCAAAAAGCTGGGATTTTCATCTAAAGCAAAGTCGATTTTATAGCCGCTTAAAATACTAGAATGTCTAAGTCCATAAAAACGATAAGCCTTGATAAGCATTTTAGGACTTAAAATATAAACGATCAAATCCTCATCTTTAACTTTTTGAGTATGAAGTATAAAACCTTGCATTAAACAATTTCAATACCATAAGCCCTAAGTATATCAAAAGCGGATTTTTCTAAATTTTCATCAAAACTTGCACTTAAATTTTGGTGTAAAATTATCCTTGCATTAGGCTTAGCACCAAAAGCTAAAATGATATTACAAAACACACAAATATGAGAAACAAGCCCTGCAAAATGAAGTTCTTCATAATCACTTTTTTGTATGAAATTAGCTAATTCTAAGCTACCAAAAGTATTTTTATAAAAAATTTTATGAGCTTTTTGTAAAAAAGGTTCAAATTCCTTTGGCATTTGCCAACCCAAACTCTCTTTAATACAATGTTTTACAGGTAAATTTAAACCTTCTTTACTTTGTAGATAATACTCATCATGCGTATCATAGGTTAAAAGCAAATGCGTGTTATTAAAATCGATTTGATTTAAGACTTTAAGAATATTTTCTTTGATTTTTAAAGCCTTATCAAAACCTAAACTTCCATCAATAAAATCATTTTGATAATCCACTAAAACAAAAGCTTTTTTCATATTTTTGTCCTTTCTAGCCAAAAACTTTCTGTGTGTAAATTTGTAAAAGCAGTTTTTAAGCTTGTAAAAAGCTTAGGATGATCTTTTTCTAAATTTGCTAAAAGCTGTTTAGCTTCTTCTCTAGCGTGTGGAAATTTCACATTTTTTTCGCTGAGTTTCATACCAGGACAAAATTCATTTCCTATCACGCTAAGTTCATTTTGCGTAGCATTATCCCTAAGCTGTCTTTCTCGCACAAAAATCAAAGGGCGTATCACAGTTATACCGCGTTTGCTTTGATAAATAGGCGCTAAGGTTCTTAAAGCTCCATTATGAATAAAATTCATAAAAAAGCTTTCTGCTGCATCATCTAAATGATGAGCTATAGCAAGCTTGTTAAAACCTTTTTCAAGAGCGTAAGTATATAAAGCTCCACGACGCATTCTCGAAAAATAACTACAAAAACTTGAATTTTCTCTTATGGTATCGCCTGAAACTTCATAAATATTTGAATCAAGCACGCTATGTTTAATGCCGTGTTCTTCACAATGTGCATGAAGATGAGAATAATCCTCGCCCATACCATAACTCAAAGTTACCGCTTCAAGTTCAAATTTAAAAGGAGCGTGAGCTTGCATACGATTTAAAAGATGGGCTAAAGCCAAAGAATCTTTCCCGCCACTAAGCCCTAAAAGAACCCTATCTCCATCTTTAATAAGTCCAAATTTAGCATTAGCTTGTGCAACTTGGCGTATGAGTTTTTTGCTAAGATTTATCATAATTTCTCGCACATTTTAAGCACAAAATTGGCTGAAATTTTAGCTGAATTGATCACAAACTCATCAAAATCAAATTCAGCCTTTTCCCCTGCTTTATCACTCATAGCTCTTAAGATAAAACAAGGCACCTTTAAAGCATCACAAACCAAAGCCACGCTTGCGCCTTCCATTTCACAAGCATCCGCATTGAAAATTTCTCTAATTTTTGCTTTTTTTGCTTCATCACAAATAAACTCATCACCCGTTGCAATAATGCCTGCACGCAGTTTGATATTTAATTCCTTAGCAACTTCTAAAGCAAGATTGTTTAATTTCTCATCGGTTTTGATAAAAATTTCATTACCTGGAACAAAACCCAAAGGATGTCCAAAAGCAGTAATATCAAGATCGTATTGAGCTAATTTTGTTGCATAAAGCAAATCGCCAATTTCAAGTTCAGGATTAAAAGCACCTGCAACTCCTGTAAAAAGCAAAGCTTGTGCGCCAAATTTTTCTATCATCACACTAGCACTAAGAGTAGAATTTACCTTGCCAATTTTAGAATACGCTAAAACAAGTTCATGATTTTTATACTTTGCAAAATAATAAGTATTGTTAGCGTGTTCTATTTTCGTATAGTCTTTAAGTGTTTCAAGTAAAGGAGTGATTTCTTCACTCATAGCTCCTAAAATTGCTATTTTCATCATATAACCTTTAAAAATTCATCAATATCATTCATATTTGTTAAAGCATAAGTTTCTTTTGAAGTGATTTTTTTATTCAAACCCTTAAGCACACTTGCGCCAAATTCTATGAAATAATCTACTTCATTTTCACATACCTTAATGCTTTGTTTATAAAGCACAGGAGAGATAAGTTGTGCTTTTAAAAGTTCAAGGGCTTCTTCTTTGCTTGTATAAATTTTGGCATTTGCATTAGAAATTACGGCTTTAAAATTTGGTTTTAACACCTTTTCAAGCTCCACACAAAGCTTAGCTGAAGCATTTTCCAAAAGAGGACAATGACTTGCCACGCTCATATTTAAAAGCATAGCTCTTTTAGCTCCTGCTTCTTTAAATACACTTTCATAACTTGCTAAATCAGGTTTTAAACCTGCTACAACGATTTGTCCATCGCAGTTATAATTTGCAGCGAAAATTTGCTTGTTTTCTTTTTGTGCTTTTTGACAAAGCTCTTCAACCTTTTCATCATCAAGCCCCAAAACCACCATCATACCTGCTTCAACTTTTGCACAATCTTCTTGCATAAAAAGCCCTCTTTTATTGACCAAAGAAAGAGCCTCTAAAAAATCAAAAGCACCATTGACAGCTAAGGCTGAAAATTCTCCCAAAGAATGCCCTAAAGCAAATTTCGAACTTAAATCAGGTTTTTTTTCAAGTAAAACACTATAAGTCATTAAGGAATTTAAAACGATGGCGGGTTGAGTAAATTCACTTTGATTGAGTTTTTCGTTTTCTTCAAAAAGCAAATGTTTAAAATCAATCTTACAAAAATCACTTGCGTTTTGAAGGAGTTCTTTGGCTTTTATAGAGTTTTCATAAAAATCTTTTCCCATGCCAAGACTTTGTGAGCCTTGACCTGGAAATATAAACGCAGCATTCATTAATGACAACCGCAACCGCCGCCACCGCCACAGCAACCGCCGCCACCGTGTCCGTGTCCGTGATGATGATCGTGCCCATGTCCGCTTCCACAACCACAACTATGACTTCCTGCGATAATACCTGTAAGAATTTCATCTTCACTTGCAGCTCTAGCATCTACGATATTTAAAGAAAAAAGCAAATCACGACCCGCATAAGGATGATTATAATCAATTGTGACATCATTTTCGCCAATCTCTTTTACAGTTACACGAACGGTTTCGCCATTTTCACCTTCGCCAAAAAGCTCCATACCTACTTTTAAATCAATACCTGCAAATTGCTCTTTTGGTAAAGTTTGAACGGCATTTTCATCGTATTCGCCTAAACCTTTTTCTTTTTTAATTACCACATCAGCATTGCTAGGACAATCAAGCTTCATCACTTCTTCTTCTAAGCTTTCTAAAATCTGACCTTTGCCCAAAATAAAAGAAATAGGTTGAGAATATAAATTTGATTCTAAAACTTCATTTGTATTTGCGTCTTTTAACTCATAAAACATTGAAACTACACTATTTTTTTCTATAGCCATTTTATCTCCTTAATTTATTTTCTATTAGGTGAAGCTTTTGCTTCGGGTGAATTTGGATAATTAGTTTTTAAAGCTTTATAAAAACCATTTGCTGTTTTTGTATCACCTGTTTTATCCAATGAAATGGCAGTATGATATAAAAGTTTTGGGAAATAATCCCCTTTTGTACTCAAAGAAGAACTTTTTTTATAATAAACAATAGCATTGTTATAATTTTTTTGTTTATACTCGATCTCCCCTAACCAAAAATTTGCTCTTGCAGGTTTATACTGCTTTGTTATGAGAAAATTTAATTTTGCTTTGGAATCTTCAAAAGCATTTTTATCAACATCTTTTATCGCTAATTCTAAAATTTCATTATTTTTTTTCTTTTTCCAAGATTCATCAATTTGTTTTGCTTTATCATCTTGGGTATTTTGAGTATTATTGTTTTCAATGGTACTATTTGAATCTGTAGTTGAAACAACAACACTAGGTGTAATAGTTTTAACGCTTAAATTTGCATCATTTAATTCGTTTTTAGAAACATAATTTGCATTAATGGCATCTACTAAAGAACTAAGTTCGGCTAAAACTTTTTTTACTTGCTTATTATTAGCTTCTTGAATTTTTCTACTTTCTTCAACATAAGCCTTTAATTTTTGAATTTCACTAGTAAAATTATTTTCAATATTTTGATTATTCTCTTCAACTTGACTTAATCTAGAATTTGATTTAGCATATTGAGAATTTATACCTTCTAAAGTGCTTTGTAAACCCTCGATTCTTTCGTTAATTTCATTAATTCTAGCATTTGTTTGTATATTTTCATTATTTAAATTATCTAACTTTTCTTTAAATAATTTTTCATTTGAAGTTAAACCATAAGAAGAATTGCTTGTTATATCTCCTGCACCAAAAGCTGAACTTTCTGCATAAAGTAAAGTAGCTCCAAGAAGAGCTACTGTGAATATTTTTTTCATTAATTATCTTGATAATTTAAATTCAGCACGTCTGTTTTGCGCATCGCAAGCTTTAGTTTTTTCAGTGCACACAGGATTTGTTTCTCCATAGCTTTTAACAGCAATTCTATCAGCATTTACACCTTTGGCGATTAAAGCTTCTTTTACAGCTTTTGCTCTTTTTAAACCTAGAGCTTGGTTATATTCATCAGTTCCCCACTCATCGCAGTTTCCTTCAACAGTAATACTTACACCGCTTACTTCAGTGTTAAAGATATTAGCATTTGTGCTTACAACATTTTGCATATCAGGACGAATGTTGAATTTATCAAAATCAAAATATACTTTATTTAAAGTATCATTAAGTTGAGAAATTTTTGAATCAATATCCCAACCATCACTTCCACCTGAACCACGATTTGAATCAACACTACTATCACCGCTTACGCTAGTGCTTTTTGTGCTACAACCACTAATAACAACTGCAAGAGCTGCAATTGAAGTAAAAAGAATTTTTTTCATTTACGACCTTTCAAAGTTAATAAATTCTTACTATTATATCTAATTTTTAATTAATTTTAACCTAAAATTGAAATTTTTACCAATCAATTGATTGAATTTTTCCAACCCTAAGAGGAAAATAAAAAGTCTTATTTGCATTTACACGAATAACACCTAAAGCACTTTGCGCACCTAAATATTTGATAAATACTATACTTCCACCGTCACTAGAAAATCTTGGAAATAAATTTTTTCCATTTGCTGTAAGTTGACGAATATAATCACTATTAATTGACATCAAATAAATATTAAAAACACCTGCTTGATTTGGTTCACGACTTGAATAAACCAAAAAATCTTTATAAGTCGAAACAGCCGAATTGTTTCTACCATGAAAAACAACTTGTTCAGCACTATTACTATTTAAATCTTGCATAAAAATATTAGGATATCCCAAACGATCGCTTACAAATACCACTTTACTATCATCTGAGCCAATAAAATTTCCATTAACATCAATACCAGAATAATTAGTTAATTGTGTTAGATTTTTGGTATTTAAGTCATATAAATAAACATCAGGCTGATCTTTTGGAGCCATGGTAACAAGTAGTTTACTTCCATCTACACTCACATCACTTGCTACAACCATACCGCCGCTTGATAAAATTTTACTAGCTTTATTGGTATTTAAATCATAACGGTATAAAGTTGGCTTATCATGATCATAAGCTGTATAATAAAATAGAGTTTGTTCTTTATTTCCCCATTTTGGAAATAAATTAAGCCCACCATCAACAATAACTTTTTGATAAGTTAAAGTATAATCAGCCATAATAATTTGACTTTTTTTAGAGCTAGAATTTCTCGCGATCAAAATTTTATGATCCATCCAATCAACAGGTGCAAGTCCTAACGCATTTACAGAAGCTTTGACGCTTTTATGTGCCAAAAATGGATATTGCTCTAAACCATTTAAAGTATAAGTTTGCTCTGACTTATCAGAACCGCCAGCTTTTATTTTTACATTTAAACTCAAAGTGTTACCATTTTTATTTAAAGCGTATTCAAAAGTATAATTACTTGTCTCAGTTGCATTAGCAACAACTTCAAAGTTTGAACTTACTTTCAAATCGTTCACAATGATATTATAAAAGCTTTTCTTTAAATTCTCATCACTTAAATTTGAATTATCTTTAACGATAATCTTTGGTAAAACTACACCAGAATTAACAACATCAATCACTGGATCTTCTGCCCAAAGACTTCCTAAAAAGACTAAAAAAATTGCTACAATTTTTTTCATTTTGTTCTCCTAATCATTTTTAACTTTTGCTTCATCTCTTAAATTCATGGTAATGCTTATATTTTTATTTTGCGGAGGATAAGTAATAAATTTACCTTTTTGACTTTCTAAAAATTCAGCCACTTTAGCATCATATAAAGGATTCCCACTTTTTTCAACTGAAGTATAGCCAAATTTTCCATTTTCATCAATAAAAATTTTTACCTTAACAGAAATTTTTTCACTATTTGGATAATACTGAGTCCATCTTTGAGTGATAATACGCACAACTTTCCCTAAAAATTCATCATAAATTCCAATCTTTTGCGCCTTTGTGCTTTCTCCTTGCGTTGAACTTTCTTCTTGAAGTAAACTATCATTAAGTTGTTTTACAAGTTCGGAAGCTTGAGGTTTTGGGGCGCTAGAAGCTCCTGATTTAGCACTTGATTGAATTTTTGTAGTCTTTTCTTCTTGTATTTCTTTGATATTTCCAAAAAGCTCATTAAAATTACTTGCCTTTTGGTCAATATCTTCTGTTTTGACTGTTTTATTTGTAGTCTGAGCAAAAAGCTTTTCTATATCAACTTGCTCTGTTGGTTTTTGTATTTTTTTAGGAGTGTTGCTTTGAGTAATAACTTGTTTTGATGGTTCAGCAAGTTCAATATCTACAAAACTATCTTTTATATCGGTATATTGTATAGCAGGTTCAACCTCGCTTACAAGTCTAAAAAAAACAAGAATTACTATACTAATATATATTGCTAAAGCAAGTAAAAACGAATTTAAATTACTCAAACCATAATTTTTCATGATTATTCAGTCTGTAAAGCAACTTTATTAAATCCTAAATTTTTTACACTTCTTAAGACTGAAATAACATCGTCATATTTTAAGCTTTTATCAGCGCGTATAAAAACCGGATCTTCGGTATTAAATTGTGCTTTTCTTTGAGCAAGATTGTCAGCAAAACTTATAAAATCGTATTTTTCTTGATTTAAAAAAATTTCTTTTTTTGCATTAATACTAATAATTAAACTCTTAACAGTTGGAGCGCTAGTATTTTTTTGACTACCTTGTGGAAGATTAATTTTTTCTTCATAAGTAATGCTTGGAGCTGTTACCATTAAAATCGCAAGCAATACAAGCATAATATCTACTAAAGGTGTGATATTAAGTTCAGGTTTTTCATCATCAAATGGCATTTTTAACCTTATTTACTCGAACTTATAACTTTAATCTCGCTATCAATAATGCTTAAAAGTTCAAAAGCTTTTCTTTTAATGATGAGATGAAATGTATAAGCAGGAATTGCTACTAAAATACCACAACCTGTAGCAACTAAAGCCTCGCTGATTTTAGGAGCTATGATACTTAAAGAATTTTGAGTTCCAAGCCCACCAAAAGTTTCAAGTATAGAAATAACCGTCCCAAAAAGACCTATAAAAGGTGAAGTTGAAGCAATAATACTAAGCCAAGTAAGTCCAGCAGAAGCGCGGCGACTTGCTAAATTTTTATAGATTTCTAAATGATTTGAAGTTGTATCATTGCATTTTCTTAAAATCGAATCAGTACGACTTAAATCCTTCTCACCCAAGAGCAAAGTTTCTAAACTTTCTTTTTCCTTATTTCTCCATGTAGCCAAATAAGTCAATCTAGCAAACAAAATACTAAATGCTAAAATAAAATATAAAGAAAGCCATAATAAAACTATATAAGTAATAATACTTGAACCATTGAAAAAATGAAATATAGCTTCAAAATTCATTAATGCATCCTTGCATTATCAAGTTTTGAAAAAGTTGCTGCTAAAGCTGCATTATCAGAACTCATAGATTTAATCAAATCTTTTGCTTGAGCAAGATTTTTTTCAATCTCACTTTCATCACTTCCACAAACCCAAACCGCACCCTTTGCTAACACGCAAATCTTATCTTCATCTACCTTTGCATGTCCAGCATCAATAGCAATTAATTCATGGTTTAAATCAGCTTTTTCAATATCAATTACTCCAGATTTTAAAGAAGAAACCAAAGCAGCATGTCCTTTAAGCACGCCAAATTCTCCTTCACTACCCGGTAAAGTAACAGATTTTACTTCTCCTTGATAGATTACACCCAAAGGCGTAACTATCTCGAAATTAATCAAATCGTTCATAAATTAACCTTTTAATTTATCCGCTTTTGCAATAGCTTCATCTATATTTCCAACCATATAGAAAGCATTTTCTGGTAAATGATCATATTTACCTTCTAAAATTCCCTTAAATCCTGCTATTGTATCTTCAAGGCTTATATATTTTCCTGGGCTACCTGTGAAAACTTCTGCAACGAAAAATGGTTGTGATAAGAATTTTTCAATCTTTCTTGCTCTTTCAACTACAAGTTTATCCTCTTCGCTAAGCTCATCCATACCTAAAATGGCGATGATATCTTGTAAATCTTTGTATTTTTGAAGCACTGATTGAACACCACGAGCAACTTTATAATGTTCTTCTCCAATGATATTTGGGTCAAGCATTCTTGAAGTTGAGTCAAGTGGGTCAACTGCAGGATAAATACCCTTTTCAGCAATAGCTCTATTTAAAACCGTTGTAGCATCTAAGTGAGCAAAAACAGTTGCTGGAGCTGGGTCGGTTAAGTCATCAGCTGGAACGTAAACAGCTTGAACTGAAGTGATTGAGCCTTTTTTAGTTGAAGTAATTCTTTCTTGGAATTTACCCATTTCACTTGCTAAGGTTGGTTGATAACCCACAGCTGATGGAATTCTTCCTAAAAGTGCTGACATTTCAGAACCTGATTGTGAAAATCTAAAGATATTATCAATAAACATAAGCACATCAAGACCCATTTCATCTCTAAAATACTCAGCCATTGTTAAACCTGTTAAAGCAATACGATTTCTTGCCCCTGGTGGTTCATTCATTTGTCCATAACATAGAGCAACTTTGTCTAAAACATTGCTTTCTTTCATTTCATTATAAAGGTCATTTCCTTCACGAGTTCTCTCACCTACGCCTGCAAATACAGAATAGCCACTATGCTTAAATGCAACATTGTGAATAAGCTCCATAATAATAACAGTTTTACCAACACCTGCACCACCAAAAAGACCTACTTTACCACCTTTTGCATAAGGAGCAAGTAAATCTACAACTTTAATCCCTGTTTCAAAAATCTCACTTTTTGTGCTTTGATCTTCAAAAGCTGGTGGATCTCTATGAATTGCCCATTTTTTATCAAAAGAAATTTCTTCACCTTCATCGATCAAATCTCCAGTAACATTGAAAATTCTTCCTAAAACTTTCTCACCAACAGGAACACTGATAGGAGCACCTAAAGCCTCAGCTTTTAAGCCCCTTACCAAACCATCTGTCATATCCATAGCAATAGTTCTAACTCTATTATCTCCTAAATGAGCTGCTACTTCTAAAACAAGTTTATGTTTTTTTCCTTCGCTTTCAAAATTTACAACAATTGCTTCATTAATTTGAGGTAAATAGTCGTTAAAATCTACATCAACAACCGGACCTAATACCTGTGAAATAAATCCTTGCATTATTTATCTTCTCCTTAAAATTTACTATTTCATTGATTCAACACCACTGATAATTTCTATAAGCTCAGTGGTAATAGATTCTTGTCTTGCTTTATTATAAGCTAAATTTAGTTGTTTCACTCTTGCCTTTGCGTTATTAGTTGCATTATCCATAGCTTGCATTCTTGCACTATGCTCTGCCGCCAAAGAATCGATTAATGCATAATACATATTATACTCGAAATATGTTTTCATTAAATCTTCTAAAAGCTCAGTTCCTTCTGGTTCAAGCTCTAAAAGAGAATTATGAGTCTGTTCAATACTCTTTGGTTCAACTGGAATAAGATGATTAATTTTAAGTTCTTGGGTAATCATATTTTTATAACCATTATGAACTAAAATCACTTCATCTGTATTTCCATTTAAAAAATCATCTACAGCAGCATGAATTACTTCACATGCTTTCTCATAGTCAGGACTAGAACTAAGATGGAAATATTTCTCTAACAATTCTATTTTTTGAAAATTAAAATATTCAATCCCAGTTTTACCTATAGCTCTAAGACGAATATTAATATTTTTTGCTTCATATTCTTTTAGCATTTCACTTACTGCTTTTAAAGTCTTAATATTAAAACCACCGCATAAGCCTTTATCTGCAGTGATAAATATTAAATCTACAGTTTTAATTTGTTCTTTTTTATGAAACAAAGATAAACGCACATCATCTTCATTGTGAACAATTTTATTGATCTGAAATGAAATTTCACTTAAAATTTCATCGATTTTTTGCGCATAAATTTTTGATCTTTTAGCTGCTTCTTCTGCTTTTTTTAACTTAGCAGTAGAAACTAACTTCATAGCATTTGTAGTCTTTTGAGTGTTATGAACACTTTTAATTTTTCTTTTAATTTCTTTTAAATTAGACATAAAAGACCTTATAAATGATTTGCTTTAAACTCATTAATGGCTTTAGCTAGTTTTTCTTCCAAATCAGAATCTAAAGCTTTTTTAGAGCGAATTTGCTCAAAAATATCTGGATGTTTGGCCTCAATAAAAGGATAAATTCCATCTTCAAATTCTTTAATTCTAGAAACAGCAATATCATCTAAGAAACCTTTGGTTCCTGCAAAAATTAAAACTACTTGTTTTTCAACGCTAAGCGGAGAATAAGGTGGTTGTTTTAAGAGTTCAACCATTCTTTGTCCACGTTCAAGTTGTTTTCTACTTGCCTCATCTAAATCACTAGCAAATTGTGCAAAAGCTTGGAGCTCTCTATATTGAGCAAGGTCAAGTCTTAATGTGCCTGAAACTTGTTTTGTAGCTTTAATTTGAGCAGCCCCACCTACACGAGATACTGATAAACCAACATTAATTGCAGGACGAATTCCTGAATTAAATAAATCAGTTTCTAAGAAAATTTGTCCATCTGTAATTGAAATAACATTAGTTGGAATATAAGCAGAAACATCTCCTGCTTGTGTTTCAATTATCGGCAATGCCGTCAAAGAACCAGCACCTAATTCATCATTTAGCTTGCTTGCTCTTTCAAGCAATCTTGAATGAAGGTAAAAAACATCGCCTGGATAAGCTTCACGACCTGGAGGACGACGTAAAATCAAAGACATTTCGCGATAAGCTACAGCATGCTTGCTCAAATCATCATAAACAATTAAAGCATGTTTTGCGTTGTCTCTAAAAAATTCACCCATGGTTACACCAGTATATGGAGCTAAGTACTGTAAAGCCGCAGGATCTGAAGCACCGGCATTTACAACAATAGTATATTCCATAGCACCATGTTCTTCTAGTCTTTTAACCACTTGTGCCACTGTACTTTGCTTTTGACCAATTGCAACATATATACAGATAACTCCTTGGCCTCTTTGAGATATAATAGTATCAACAGCAACAGTAGTTTTACCTGTTTGTCTATCACCTATGATAAGCTCTCTTTGACCACGACCAATTGGCACAAGCGCATCAATAGCTTTAATTCCTGTATGTAAAGGCTCATGAACACTTTTTCTCGCCATAATACCTTTTGCTTTTTCTTCAACAAAACGATATTCATTAGCATTGATCACACCTTTAGCATCAATTGGCTCACCTAAAGCATTTACAACACGGCCAATCAAAGCCTCACCTACTGGAACTTTAAGTAATTTCTTAAGTCTTTTTACAGAAGCACCTTCTTTTAAACCTTCTCCTTTTCCAAGTATAACAATACCTACACTCGACTCTTCAAGGTTTAAGGCCATTCCTTTATCACCATTTTCAAATTCTACCATTTCTCCAGCCATAATATTCTTAAGTCCATATACCTTAGCAACACCATCAGCTACAGAAATAATCTTTCCTGTTTCTTCAATTTCAAGATTTAAATCAAAATTTTCAATTCTTTCTTTGATTATTGAACTGATCTCATCAGCTTTAAATTTCATTTACTTTTTCTCCTTAGATAATTTTCAATATATATTCATTTAGCTTATTTTGAAGAGCTTTCATAGAAAAAGAAAGTTCATAACCTAATTCTTCTAATTCTATTTTAACACTATCATCTTGACTGATTTTATTGTTTAATTTAATATTTGCGTCAAATTTTTTGTTAAGTTTTACTTCAAGATCTTTAAGATTTTCTTGACTTAATTTTTCTTTAGAATACACAATACCAACAAAAATATTTTCTTTAAAAGCTTTCTGTCTTTCAAGTTCTTTAACTATTTGAGGAATGCATTCTAATCTTGAATTTTTAATCAAAAGTCTTAAAAAATTTTGAAAACTAGAATTTTTAATATCAAAAAAAGAATCAAGAAATTCCATTTTTCTTTCTTTTTTAATCTCATTAGATTCTATAATATTTTTAAATTTTGGCAAAACAAAAGCAGAATTTAAAATACACAAATTCTGATAAAATTCATTTATATCAGATCTTGAAGCTATCGCTTTTGCATATCTTCTTGCAATTATATTTTCCATATTTAAGATACCTTCTTCATCATAAGTTCTATTATTTCACTTTGTTTTAATGTCATATTTGGATCAGAAAAAATTTCATTTAAAATATTTGATACCAATTCTTTTTCCATTTTTCTAAATTCATAATCTTTCTGTTCCTCAAAATGTTTTTGAAGTAAATCTAACTCGTCTTGAGTCTCTTTCTTGATATTTTGAACTAAAATTTCAGCTTCTTTTTTTGCTGTAACTAAAGCAGCAGTGGCATTTGCTTTAGCTTCTTCAAGTTTTTTCATCGTATCTAATTTCTTAGCTTTACTTTCTAAAAGTTTTTTTTGAATTTCATCAAGTTTAGAAGAAATTTTTACAATACGATTTTTATAAAAATTTTTAAATGGAGTTGCAACAAAATAATACAATATAGCCACAAAAATTAGAAAATTAATAGTCCTTGGAATAATATCATATTCTCCACTACCATTTGATGCACCAAAAGCATATAAAGGTAGCAAAAATATAATAAATAATAACTTACTCATTTCTCTCCTCTTAAATTCTCTTTATGTTATTTTGCAAAGCTTGCTTAAGCTCAGGTAAATGTATGTTTAAATGTTCTTGTAATTCTTGTTTTTGAACAGCTAAATCTGCATAAAAACTGGCCATTTTTCTTTCTAATTCTTCTTTCTTGCTTCTAAGAATTTGCTCCGCTTCTTCTTTAGCAGCAGCTATAGCACTTTGTTTAATTTTTTGAATTTCTTCTCTGGTATTAATATGAATGGCCTCTAATTCATCATTTACACCTAAAACTTCTTGAGAATTTTCTTTTACCTTATTCTCATCATTTTTTATAGAATCATTTCTTTCATCCATAAATTTTAAAAGTGGCTTATATAACATACTATTTAAAATAACTATCATAGCTAAAAAAATAGCCATAGTAGCAAGCATTATGGAAGGATGCATATCTTCAAACATAATTCTCCTTGATTAGAATTTTCGAAAGACTATTTTACCATAAAAAAGCTAATATTTTAGTTAAAGCTTTTCAAGCATTTTGATTAATTTTTTAATTTTATCAATATTTTCTAAATGAATTACAAAATCATTATTTTTATTTTTGCAGTCAAATCCAAAGTGATTTAGTATTTGTTTTAATTTTTTTATTTCATCTTCAAATTCTTGATTAGGTAAGCTTTCATTATTTTTTATTTTTTTAACTATTTTTTCAGTATCTCTAACATTAAGTTTTTGACCTATTATGCTATCAACCAACATTTTTTCATCTTTTTGATCTAAACCAACCAAAACTTTAGCATGACCCTGAGAAATTTTTCCAGAAGCAATCAACTCTTGAGTTCTAATATCTAAATTCAAAAGTCTTAAAGTATTTGTTATTTGAGTACGAGACTTATGAATAAGTTCTGCTAAATTCTCTTGAGTAATTTTATGAACTTGCATCAAATCCTTATAAGAATTAGCAAGCTCAATAGGGTTTAAATTCTCTCTTTGTATATTTTCAATAAGAGCCAATTCTCTAAGCTTATTCTCATCAATATCAGCAATAAAAGCTAGAATTTCTTTTTTTCCTAATGCTTTCACTGCTCTTAAGCGACGTTCTCCAGCAACTAAAATAAATTTATTATTTTTTTTAAATACAATAATAGGCTGAATAAGTCCAAATTCTTTGATAGAATTAGCAAGCTCATCTAAAGCTTCTTGATCAAAATTCTTTCTTGGCTGAAATGGATTAGGTGAAATTTGATCAATTTCTATCATAGTGCTTTGATTTTTATCAAAACCCAATTCTTTACTGTAAACAGTATCCATATCACTGATTAAACTACTTAAACCCCTATCTTTATTTAACCCCATTATAATTATCCTAATATAGAATACGCCAAATTTTGATAAGCAACAGAACCTGGTGATTTAATATCATAAAGAATTATAGGCTTTCCAAAACTTGGACTTTCTGCAAGCTTTACATTGCGAGGGATCACAATAAAGTCATCTTCATTTCCATTAATAGTAAAAAGTTGTTTTTTAAAATTTTGCTTCAAATCATCTACAACATCTTTAGAAAGATTATTTTGAGAGCTATACATTGTCGGTAAAAATCCACGAACCCTGAGTTTAGAATTAATAGTTTTTTTGATAATTTTAATTGTATTTAAAACCATAGCTACACCCTCAAGTGCATAAAATTCACACTGTATAGGGATAATTACGCTATCGCTTGCTGCAAAAGCATTTATAGTAATACTTCCAAGGGCAGGTGGAGAATCAATAATAATAAAATCATACTCATCAATCACTTCTTGAATTTGATTCTTAAGTAACATTTTTTTCTCATTATTTTCACCTTTAGCAAGCTCTTGTTCTATACCTACAAGACCTATATTTGAAGGAGCTAAATGAAGTTGTGGCAATTCTGTTTTTAAAATAATATCTGAAAGCTTTTTTCTTCCTATAAAAACATGGTAAATATTATACTCATAATTATTACGATTAAAACCAAGCCCTGTAGTCGCATTAGCTTGTGGATCAACATCAATCAAAAGTACCTTTTTTTCAGCCACAGCCAAAGAAGCAGCTAAATTTACTGCTGTTGTAGTCTTTCCTACCCCACCTTTTTGATTTGCTATTGTAATAATTTCGCTCATCTTAAACTATACACCCTTTTATCGCCTAGTAAAATTGAACCATCTTCATACAAAAAAGAATTTTCAAGTGAAAAAACTTTACCTTCATGATGGACGCTAAATTTTCTTGATTTTTCAAATTCTAACATATACTTGCTAAAAATATTCTTCCATAAAATTTTTTTTTCTACTTTTTGCAAAAACTCACTCACTAAATCTTTAAGCGAAATTTCTATATCACATAAAGCTGTATTTTGGGGTGAAAATTTGAGATTTAAACCCATACCGCCTATGATAAAATTTGAAATTTTAGCACTTATAACTCCTCCAGCTTTTTTATCATCTAAATATAAATCATTAGGCCATTTAAGCCAAATTTTAGAACCTTTTTCTTGTAAAAGTTCTTTAAGTAAATAAGCAAAATAAATACTTACAGAAGCCAAAGGCAAATCTTTTGGCAAATCTTCTTCTTTAATACAAAAAGAAAGATGTAAATTTCCTTTAGAGCTTTGCCAAGAATTTTCCTTACTTCCAACTCCATTTGTTTGTTCTAAAGCATAAATAGCAAAATTTCCATCAATCTTTCCATTGCGTATTTGCTCGCATAAAAAAAGATGAGTTGAATCTATACTTTCAACACAAACTATCTTCACTTTTAAGCCTTTTTCCATTTAAATAAGTCCTGCCATCAAGAGCTTTTTTTCCACTTTCTTGAAGTTTTTTAATACGCAAAATTCCTTGTTTGCAAGCAAGCAAAAAACTTTCTTTTTCTAATTCTAAAATTTCACCCATCTTAGCATTTTGTTTTAATTCATCCACAAGTTCAAGCTCTAAGAATTTAAGTCCATTTTCCAAGAAAACTCCAGGCCAAGGGGTAAAAGCTAGATATTTTTGATAAAGTTCTCTTGCATTTTGCAAATTTATAAGCCCATCTTCTTTTTTGATTTTTCTACAAAGTGTTGCTAGACTTTCCTCTTGTTTTTTAGGGGTGATTTTATCGAAATTTAAAAGAGTAGAGAGGATGAGCTTAGCGGCCAAATCTGCTAAAAGTTCAAAAACTTCACTTGAATTTTTATCTTTTATATCACATTCTAAGCTTTCAAGTATAGCACCTGTGTCAAGCCCTTCTTCCATCAGCATGGTGCAAACTCCACTTTTTTCATCTTTGTTTAAAATCGCACTTTGGATCGGACTGGCACCACGGTATTTTGGAAGTAAAGAAGCGTGTAAATTCACACAAGGTGCTAAATCCAAAATGGCTTTAGGTAAAATTTTTCCATAGGCAGCAACCACGATAAAATCAGGATTTAAATCCTTAATCTCTCTTATAATATTTTCATCTTTTAAAGAACTTGGAGTAAAAATAGGAATACTAGGATAATTTTGACTTAAAAAAGCCTTAGTATCACTTGGAGTTAAAATTTGCTTTCTACCTACGGCTTTATCAGGCTGGGTAAAAAGTGCTACGAGTTTAAAATTTTCATTTTCTACTAGTGCTTTTAAAATACAAGTTGCATAAGATGGAGTACCCATAAAAATAATTTTTTTCATTTTTTCGCTTTGTGTGAAATTAAAAGTTTTAATTATAACTTATTTGATTTTAAAAGAGAATTTAATAAATTAATCACTCAAACAAAGTTCCGCCTATTTGTTTATTTTCAAGAAAAAAGGTTTCAATTACATTTAGATTAAAGCCACTTGCTAAAAACATTTTTTTATTGTGTTCAAGTAAAAATTTAGCTGCCTTAAGTTTGGTTACTATACCACCTGTTCCGTGCTCACTACCTGTTTTTATGGTTGCTTGTAGCCATTCTTCTTTGATATGGGTGATTTTTTCTAAACGCTTTGCATCGCTAAATTCACTAGGATTTTTATCGTAAAATCCATCAATATCACTTAAAATCACAAGCAAATCCGCATCAAAAAAATGCGTAGCATAAGCACTTAAGCTATCATTATCACCAAAGACAATTTCTTCTATAGCTGTAGCGTCATTTTCATTGATAATAGGCAAAATTCCTAAATTTATCATCATATCGATAGCATTTTTTGCGTGTTTAGTAGCTTTTCTAGAGTCAAAATCCTTACCTGTAAGTAAAATTTGTCCGCCTAGTTTGTTAAATTTGGTTAAAAGTTCATTATAAACACTGATTAAAAAAGGTTGTCCAATAGCGGCTAAAACTTGTTTATTAATGAGGTTTTTTCTATCGATATCTAGTTTGGTGTGTCCTGCTGAAATAGCCGCTGAAGTTACTAAAATCACTTCATATTTTTCCATGAGTTTAGCTAAAAATGCGACTAAATTTTTAAGACGCTCAAAACTTAAAGTATTTTCTTCGCTAATCACATGAGATCCCACTTTAACAACTATTCTTTTCATGCTTGTTCCTTGAAAAAATTTTTATAATTTTAGCCAAAATTTCATATAAACCAGTTATTTAATTTTTACTTTTTTGAAAAAGTAGGGAGTGTTTGAAATTTTTAATATAAAACACTTCCTAGATTGTTAAAATTTTTATTTGTTATTTCTTAAAGTTTTAATTTCTTCTAAAAGCATGAATTTAAGTTCTTTAAGTCCTGTTTTTTCAAGGCTTGAGACTTTGATTAAAAAGCTTTGTGGGTTATTTATTTCTTTGAGATAATTTTCTAACTCGTTAATGTTTAAAGTAATTTGCTCGGCAAATTCTTCTCCTAAATTAACACTATCACTTTTTGAAATCATGATGCCAAATTTACGCCCAAAAAGTTCATTGGAAAATTTTTCAAGTTCTTTTCTTAGTACTATAAATTGTTCTTTTAAAGGCATTTCTCTCATAGGATCTAGTACAAAAAGCAAAAAGCTCGTTCTTTCTATGTGCTTTAAAAAAGCAAGTCCTAAGCCTTTGCCCCCACTTGCTCCTTCAATAATCCCTGGAATATCAGCCATTACAAAGGAATTATACTCATCTACATCCACAAGTCCAAGTTTTGGAGTAAGGGTAGTAAATTCATAATTTGCAATTTCAGGTTTTGCATTTGAAACAACGCTTATAAGGGTAGATTTTCCTACATTTGGAAAACCTACAAGTCCTACATCGGCGATAAGTTTAAGCTCAAGTCTGACTAAGCGACTTTCTCCTTTTATACCAGGTTGTGCGTAATCAGGACGTTGATTGGTGGCGTGTTTAAAATGAGTGTTGCCAAGTCCGCCTTTTCCACCTTTTAAAAAAAGCTCTCTTTGTCCTTCTTTGGTAAGATCGAGTAAAATTTCATTAGTTTGTGCATCGATAACTTGCGTTCCTTCGGGTACTATAAGTTCTAAATTTTCACCTTTTTTGCCATTTTTATTGCGTCCCATTCCACCAGCACCATTTTGTGCGCGTAATTCTCTTTTGCCTTTGAAATTTACAAGAGTGTGGGTATTATTATCACATACAAAAATAATATCGCCACCATTTCCACCATCTCCCCCATCAGGGCCACCAAGTGGAACATGTTTTTCACGGCGAAAACTTACAGCACCTTTACCACCATCGCCTGAAGCTAAAGTAATTTTAACACTATCAATAAACATTTAAATTGCCTTTGACTTTAAATTTATAAAGCTAAATTTGAGTAAATAAAAGAAGTTAAATTTATAAATTTAAAGTTTTCAAGACGCTAAAAAGCGTCCTAAAAACTTATGCAGGATATACAGAAACTTTTTTTCTGTCTTTGTCTTTTCTTTCGAATTTTACAAAACCATCAATCAAAGCAAAGATAGTATGATCTTTTCCCATACCTACATTGTTACCTGCATGAGTTGCAGTTCCTCTTTGGCGGATGATGATATTTCCAGCTCTAACAAACTCGCCACCAAATTTTTTAACACCTAAACGACGACCTATAGAATCGCGGTTATTTTGAGTTGAACCTTGACCTTTCTTGTGTGCCATTCTTTACTCCTTAAGCTTTGATATCTTTTACTACAACGCGAGTAAATTGTCTTCTAAAACCGCGTTTGAGTTTAGAATCTTTTCTGCGTCTTTTTTTGTAAATCACAACTTTTTTATCTTTTCCGTGATTGATCACTTCCAAAACAACTTTTGCACCTGCTACGAAAGGCGCACCTACCTTTAATTCTTTATCATTGATAGCAAGAACTTCGCTTACTTCAATACTTGCTTTGCTTTCAGCTTCAAAGTGATCTAGTTTTAGCTCATCGCCAACACTTACTTTGTATTGCTTTCCGCTGTGTTTGATAATAGCATACATTGCTTTTCCTTATAAATTGGTAGTACCATAAAGCACCGCAATAACGGATTTAAAAGCTTTAGTGGTTTAATAAAATTTCGATTTTACAAAATTTTTCTTTAATTTTTGATGAATTTAAGAAAGGATTTAGAGTTTGAGAAAAATCAAACTCTAAAAATTTAAAATCCCAGATTTACTCCGCCGCCTTCTTGGGTTTGATAATTTGCATCACGACCTATAGTGTAGCCATTTCCACTATTGCTACCAATTAAAGGTCTACAAATATCGCCCACTTTTACACTACCTTCTGTGATTTTTGCATAAGAAAGTTTAGGGCTTGTGCGAGTGATTTCAATACTTCCTGTTTTGCTTTCTACTCTTCCTGTATTTTCTTTTGTATAAGTATCTTTTATAGCCTTGCCAAGAACAAAACATTCATAAACATCACCTTGATTTAAGCTTTGAGAAAATACCACTTCATTGTTTTCAACAGCTGCAACCTTTAAAGGATAAATTGCATTTAAAATATCTCCTGAAATGCGGTTTGCAATTTGTTTAAGTGCAGCTTCATTGGCACTAAGACTATTGTCTTTAAGATTGACTTTCATACTTAAAGTATTAGAAAATTTAATTTGTCTTATAGCAAATAAAAGCACACGATAATCTACAATAACTTCAATTTCAGTTTTGCTTTTTCCTGTTAAATTGCTTGTTTTTTGTTTACCTTCAAGTCCTGAAATAGAAAACAATAAAATATAATCTGTTGCTAACACATTTTTAAGTTTATAAACTTCATCACTAGCTGCGTCGCCACTTTTGATTAAAGCTTTTTCCATTTCATAATAGCCACTAGAATCACGGTCCAAAACATTAAATTTACGACTTTGCAATAAATCAGAAATGATTTTTTGTTGCAAAGCTGAGCCTATACCTCTTTTTGCAGCATCTGGAGTAGAATCAAAAACAGTAATACTTCTTCTATTATCTGCGCTTAAACCTGGAGCTTGATACTTTTTTGTTGTTGTGGTTTTAAAAATCGTTACATTGGCTGTATATTTACCATTTGCATCTTGTTCAACACTATTGATTTCATAAGTATCAGCTCTACCTTTGGTGGCTTTTGAAATTTGCTCGCTGTAATTATCTTGTATATTTGAACCTGAATTATCAGTTGAAACGCTAGTGTTAGATTTCTTAAGAGAATTGATGCTTACTCCACTCATTTTTCCTATAGCTTCTATAATGGCATTGTTTATTGCATCTTCCCTAGTCAAGCCTGTGCCTTCGCCTGTGCTTGATTTTGTTGAAGTTGTGGTTATAACTTTAGCATTAAGACTTAGGCTTAAAAATAAGCCTAAAAAAAGAATTTTAATTATTTTCATCTTTTACCTTTAAAAATCATCCATACTATTTACAACATTAGAGCTTCTTTGTATGCTAGAAGATTTTTTAGCTTCATTTTTTGTTACATTTGACTTTAAATTTAAAGCCTCATTTGTGTTAGCTAAATTTTCATAAGAATAAAATCTCACAGCCCTACATGTTCAATACCATTTTCACTTGTATAGCTCCATTTTTTAAGAGTACGAATACCACGAATTTTACCGCTTGCGCTTGCTTTTATTTTACTATTTACTTTATCAATAATATTTGTTATGTTTTGAGTTTGTTCTTGAGTGGAACTATCATTAACATTAATACTTTGTTTGATGATTTCCTCGTAAGTATCACCAGTTGTTCTTTCATCTTTAAGACTTAAATTTGTATTAATAAACTCTATAATAGCAGCATCAGCCATAGTAAGTGCTGTTTCTTTGGCTCTATCTTCTAAAATATTTGTTTTTTTAGCATTGCTAGGATCTGCTACATAACCCCAGTTTCCATAACTTAAAATAATAGGCGCACCATTTTCATCATAAACTAAGCGAATTCCATATTCATTTAAAAAGCCTTTTGTATCTTTTGGCAGATACTCACTTATTGCCTTGCCTTTACCCTTAATAGCACTCTGTCTTGCTAGTGCCATATCTTTTGCTAATTGGCGAGTTTTATTGGAAATAACAGCAATAACACCTACATCATACTCACCTCTTCTTTGTGTAACTATAGTTTGCACAGGAACAAGTCCACTCATAGAACCTATGGCATTTGTCATAGTTTTATTAAGAAATTCTTGCTTTAATAAAGTCTTTTTTCTGTCTTCGCTTAAAGAATTTGTATCTATACCTAAATCTTTTAACGCCTTATCAAGCTGAGCACCAGCTAATTGTGTAAGTTTATTTAAAATTTGATCAACCTTATCACCTTTTGGCAATTCATCAAATTCCTTAGCATTAGTAGAATTATCTGCTTCATAATTTTGAATCCTGCTTGTAGCAATTCTTCCAAAAGCATCTCTTATAAATTCACTTTGCAAATTTAACATTGCTTTTTGATAAGCATTTTGTAAAGCTTGTGCAAATTGTGGATCAGTATCATTTACAGCAACAGTACTTTTTCCTGTATAAAAAGTTTTTCCATCTTTGGTTATACCATATTCTATACCGAAATTATCCGCAAATTCTTCAAAAAAATCTTCAATTGATTTTGGGGTAATATCCTTAGTACTTGCATCAGACATTTCATTTTGAGTATTTATATCTTGTTGTGTAATTTCTACAGGCTGGGAACCTTGTGCATAAAGTAAACTTGCCATAACTAAAGAGCCGATAAATAATATTTTTTTCATTTCATATCCTTTTAAAAATCATAAAAAAAGCTCAAGCTAAACACTTGAGCTAAAAATTTTATTCATAAATTAATTTTTATTTTACCAAGTAACTGATTTACTAGAACCAGTTTTATCAATAGTTTGCTCATCTTCCCAATAAACTAAACCTGATGTTAAATCAGTAAGTCTTAGTAAGAAAAAGTATTCAACTTGAGTTTTACCATTGCTAAGTTTTACATTATCTTGTCTAATTTTACCCGCAAGAGAAAAATCAGGCGATACCAATGTCCCTTTTTTTGCTATGGTTTTTTGATTAAACTCATCATTATCTCTTAATTCTCTTACATCTTCACTCATGCTATCAAGTGCTCCGCCTGCAGCAACTGCTGAAGTTAGAACAAATTTACCTGATTTTCTTAATGCAGAAGTGATTTTTGCGGTAAGTTTTTCAGTATCGATTCTTTGCGGGGTATCATTCACAACCCTACCAATAGCAATAACCTTTCTTGTACCTGGTTTAATATTTGCAAAAGCAGGATCGCTTAACATACTATTTATCATAGTTTCAGCTGCACTTTCAAAATCTTGTCTATCAAGACCCAAGGTTAAAGCATCGCCTTTTTTCACTTGACTTGCCTTTCCATCTGTATAAGCTGTTTGCGCACAACCACTAAAAAGCAAAGCTCCAATAAGAGCTGTTCCTAAAATTTTTGTTTTTTTCATGATTTATCCTTCCTAAAATGAGATTAATTTTTTGCTTTAATTTCTAATCTAAAATCCTTCGCTCTTATATCAGATGCAAGTTTACGAAGAATCACCTCTTGTCCTGCTGGAATTCTAAGGGCTTGATAGTCCTCATTTAAAACATCTCTTAGCGCAAAACCATCTTTATCTAACCAATCCACTTTATAAATTACATCTTTAGCAAAAGTACTGCGTAAAATCACTTCAAATTCTAAATAACCATTGCTATTTATACGCTTTTGAAATTGTTTTACTAAACTTTTTGGTAAATTTGAACCTAAAATTACAGTATTTTGATTTGAATTTATTTGATAACTTGGTGCACAAGCACTAAGTAAAAACATTAAAATAAATAAAATATTTTTTTTCATCTTTTAGCCTTATTTTTCCATGATAGCAACACTTGCAGGTAAATACGGAGCAAAAGAACGCACTATCACAAGAGCATTTTTATTTTTATCCAATGATTTTTGAAACAAAATATTGCCTTGTGGATCTTTGATTTCTAAATTTCCGTCGTTTTCTATTGTTGCTATGGCAATACTTTTTGGTAAACCTCTCCAAGAACGCACATCAGCTTTGTTGGTTGCAGCAGTTGCTACTGCTGTTGCAAGACTTAGCCATCCACCTGTAGAGTCATTATTTGCAACAGCTACATTTAAAGTGGTTTTAATTATAGTTTGAGCTAAGGCTTTAGCAATCATTGCAGGCATATTTATTTTAAATTCAGTAGCGACAATATTGTCTAAATCTACAAAATCATTTGTATTTTGATTATTTATATTTAAATTTGCAAAAGAAGCTTCCCTTTTTTTCAAGGTTTGCAAAGCAATATTTGTGCTAATAATTTTTTTATCCACTATAAAAGGTAAGGTTAAAGCAAATTCATCCTTAACTACACCAAATCCATTTTCATAAACTACAAAAACATATTTTTTAGCTTTTTTGACTTTTATTTTTGTGGCATATTCTTTAAAAATTTTAGCCTCTTTTTTGATAGTTTTGTTTTTTGGATAAATAATAGCTACTTCTCTAAATAAATCTGCAGCTTTTCTATAATCTTTATCCATAAAGAAAAATATTGAAGCAAGATAAGTCGCATAAGGATTTATGAAATTTTTTGTTGTATCAAATTCTTTAAATAAGTTGTCATATTGCTCTTCTATAACTTTTGAGTTTTCATTCATATTTTTATCATAATTTTTATCTTCTTTTGCCTTATCTAAATCAGCACGATTTTTTTCAATTTCTTTAGCAAAATATTCTTTTGCTTTATCTTGACGCATTAAAGCACGATTAAACTCAACTCTTGCATTTTCATAATCATCTTCTTCCATATAGTTTAGAGCTTTATATATATTAACCATAATTCTTTCATATAAAGAACCATCATAATCAACTATAGTATCATTAAGCAAGGTTGTACCAACAAATTTAGCTGCTTTAGAGCCTACATTTTCTAAATCCACATCATATTTATAAGATTCTTCCGCAGCATCAAAAAATACATTACTTTTGTTAAAATCACCACAATTTCTAGCAATCAAACCTGCATTTAATCCTGTATAAATGACATCATCATTTTTTTTAATTTTTTCTAAATTTTGATTGAAAAAATCATCACCACAATATTTTTGTGTTAAAGCATTTTCAAATGTTGTATTTTGTTTAACCTGATTAACACAAGCTGTTAAAAAAAGGCAAACAATACCTGAAAAAATCAACCCAACTTTTATCTTCATTAAATTTCTTTCTTAAAGAAAATTAAAAATGAATATTATAGCGTAGTATATACTTAAAAACTAATGAAAAAATTTTAACCCCAGGAGAGAAAAACCTAGGGTTTGATTTAAATAAGCATAGGAGCTAATACAAAGCCTAATGCTACAGCAATTGCAATAGCTAAAACTCCTGGTATAAAGAAAGAGTGATTAAATATAAATTTACCAATTCTAGTCGTTCCTGTATCATCCATTTGCACAGCACCAAGTAAAGTTGGATAAGTTGGAAGCACAAAAAGTGCCGAAACTGCTGCAAAACAAGCTACAAGCATATAAGAATCATGCGGATTTGCTGCTGAAATTCCTAAAGCGGTGATAATTACAGGTACAATGGCCTTTGCGGTTGCTGCTTGAGAATATAAAAGCATACTTGCAAAGAAAAATGCAACTGCTAACATAGCAGGGGTTTGTTTAACCCAGTCGCCTGCTACTTCTTTAATAGAAGCTTCGTGTCCTGCAACAAAAGTATTTCCAAGCCATGCTACACCAAAAACGCAAACACAAGCAGTCATACCACTTTTAAATACACTGGTATCAAGAATTTTACCTGGTTCAACTTTACAAAGCCAAGTGATCAAAGTTGCTGCAGTAAGTAAAAAGCTCATAATAGCTGCATCTCTTGGAACCACAACAGGATCAATCCATTTAATATTGCTTGAAATTGCGGTTGCATAAAGCACAACTGCCAAAACAGTGATCAAGAAAATTCCTACTGAAAGTTTAGCACCTGGTTTATCTTCACCATGTAAAATAGCTCCTGCATCTTTAACAAGTCCTGCTTTTAAGCGTTCTTGATAAACGCTATCTTTGCTTAAATCCATAGGAGTGATTAAACTCACTATAAAAGCTGTAAGCATACAAGCTATAAAAGTTGTACTGATCCAAATTCCAATTAAAGTTGGATAATTCCATCCAAGTGGCTCTAAAACGCCGCTCATATAAACCACAGCTGCACTCACAGGAGAAGCAGTGATTCCAATTTGCGAAGAAACAACCATTAATGAAAGTGGAACACTAGGTTTTATATTTTGAGATTTTGCAACATCAACTACAACAGGCATTAAAGAAAATACTGCATTTCCTGTTCCTGCTAAGATTGTAAGCAACCACCCACAAGCTGGAGCTAAATAATTTATAAATTTAGGGCTTGATCTTAAAATTTTTTCTGTCACCCTTACCATATAATCAAGTCCACCTGCTTGTTGCATAGCAGAAATTGCTGCAATAGCTGCAGCAATAATTAAAATAACATCCCAAGGAATATTACCAGGTTTCATACCTAAAACAAGTCCTAGTATAACTACACCTAATCCTCCAGCATAACCTATAGCAATACCGCCTAGGCGAATACCGATAAAAATCGCCCCAAGAAGGACGATTACTTGCAAAATTATCATTATATCCATATTAAATCCTAAAATGCTATTTTTTAGCTTCCATGTGAGGATTTAGCATATTTGATGGAGTTAAAATTTCATCAATTTGTTCTTTACTTAAAAGCCCTCTTTCAAGCGCAATATCAGCCACTCTTTTTCCAGTGTTCATTGCCTCTTTAGCTATAGAAGCTGAATTTTCATAGCCAATATAAGGATTTAAAGCTGTTACTATACCTACTGAATTATAGACGAAGTCTGAACAAATTTTTTCATTTGCAGTAATACCATCTATACATTTATCAGCTAAAGTATACATTGCTTTTTCTAGCATTACAATAGAATTAAATAAACTATACGCTGCAACTGGTTCAAAAACATTAAGTTGTAATTGTCCACCCTCACAAGCAAAAGTTACAGTTACATCTGCTCCAATAACAAAATAACAAACTTGATTAACTACTTCAGGAATAACAGGATTTACCTTACCTGGCATGATAGAACTACCTGGTTGCATTTTTGGAAGATTAATCTCATTAAGACCACATTTTGGACCACTGCTTAAAAGTCTTAAGTCATTACATACTTTAGAAAGTTTTGTTGCAACACGTTTTAAAACACCTGAAATTTGTACATAAGCTCCCGTATCTTGAGTCGCCTCGATCAAATCCTCAGCCACAGTATATTCAAAACCTGTCACTTCTCTTATTTTTCTTTCTACAACCTTCGGATAATCAGGATGAGAATTAATTCCCGTTCCAATAGCAGTTCCACCCAAATTGATCTCTAAAATCAATTTTCTAGCTTCTAATACTCTTTGTATATCTTCACCTATCATTACGGCAAAAGTTTTAAATTCACGACCTAAAGTCATAGGTACAGCATCTTGCAGTTGGGTTCTACCCATTTTAAGAACATCTTTAAATTCTTCAGCTTTTCTCTCATAAGCTTTTTTTAGATGTTCCATAGCTTTTGCCAAATCACTTAAATAATCATGCAAGGCAAGGTGTAAAGCTGTAGGATAAGCATCATTAGTACTTTGGCTTAAATTAACATGATCATTTGGATGGAGATATTGGTATTCACCTTTTTTATGACCCATAAGTTCAAGTCCTATGTTCGCTATAACTTCATTAGCATTCATATTTGTACTTGTTCCAGCACCTCCTTGGATCATATCTACTACAAATTGATCATAATACCCGCCTTCTAAAATTTTATCGCACGCTTTAATAATCGCATCTTGGATATTTTTATCCAAAAGACCTAATTCATGATTTGCCATAGCTGCAGCTTTTTTTACTCTAGCTAAAGCTCTAACAAAGCGAGGAAAATCTTTTAATCTATCATGAGAAATATCAAAATTTTCAACAGCTCTAAAAGTTTGCACTCCATAATAAACCTCATCAGAGATTTCTAATTCCCCAATAAAATCATGTTCTTTTCTTGTTCCCATGTTGAACCTTTCATAAAAGTATTTTAATTTAAAATCAAAAATTTTTGATTTAAATCATAAAATAATGATATTGCATTTTTAGTTAATAATTGGTTAATAAGAAAACTACTTTCAAATACAATAAATTAAGTATTTTTATATCCTATTATGTCTTTATATTTAATTTTTATTAATATAAAAAATTTTATTTACTTCAAAAAAAATTAATATATTTTTGCAAGCTTTTTTGTTAGAATAAAATTTTTAATAATTTAAATAATTAGGGATAATATGGAAGAAATTACAATAAACATAGATAAGATTAAAATAAATGATGACTGGAAAGAATTTTTAAGAGACGAATTTCAAAAAAAATATTTTCTAGAAATCAAAAAACAATACCTAAATGCGATTAATCAAAATATAATTATTTATCCACCTGCAAATTTAATCTTTAATGCTTTTAATTTATGTCCTTTAAAAGAAATTAAAATTATTATCCTAGGACAAGATCCTTATCATCAACCAAATCAAGCAATGGGGCTTAGTTTTTCGGTTCCAAAAAATGTAAAAATCCCACCAAGTCTTAATAATGTTTTTAAAGAATTGCAAAATGATTTAAACATCACTCCAGCAAAAAGCGGAGATTTAAGCTCTTGGGCAAAACAAGGAGTTTTGCTCTTAAATTCTATTCTTAGCGTTGAAGCAAATAAAGCAGCTAGCCATAGTTCGTGGGGTTGGCAAGAATTTAGTGATGCTATAATACATAAATTAAGCAATGAAAAATCAGGACTTGTTTTTATGCTTTGGGGAAATTACGCAAAAAGCAAGGAGATTTTGATTGATAATACTAAGCATTTGATTTTAAAAGCAGCCCACCCAAGCCCTTTAGCTAGAACAGGATTTTTAGGTTGTAAGCATTTTTCAAAGGCTAATGAATTTTTAAAAAAAGTTGATAAAATTCCTATAGATTGGAAAATAGTTTAAAAAATTATTTTAAATTTTAATAAAAATATTAAAATATATTTATTTATTTAAAAATAAATCATATTTCTATGAAATATATTGTAATAAAATAACTCAAAAATTAATTCTTAAGGAGAAAAATGAAAACCATTGGTATTATAGGCGGAATGAGTTTTGAAAGCACTATTACTTATTATAAAACAATAAATCAAGCTATAAATGATAAATTAAAATCTTTAAATTCTGCAAAAATTTTACTTTACAGTGTTAATTTTGAAGAAATAGAAAATTTACAAAGCCAAGATAAATGGCAAGAAGCTGCACAAATTTTGACTCAATGTGCTAAAAAATTAGAACTTGCAGGGGCTAATTTTATAATAATTGCAACTAATACTATGCATAAGGTTTTTGATGAAATTCAACAAAATATAAATATCCCTATTTTGCATATTGCAAAAAGTTCTGCTAAGGCTTTAAAACAAGAAAACATACAAAAAATTGGTTTATTGGGTACTAAATACACAATGACGCAGGATTTTTATAAAAAAATACTGATTGAAGAAAATATTAGCGTTATTACTCCTAGTGATGAAGATATAAAAATCGTTAATGATATTATTTTTAATGAGCTTTGCAAAGGTGAAATCAAGCAAGATTCTAAAGAAAAATATTTAAATATTATAAATAAACTACAAGAAAAAGGGGCAAAGGGAGTACTTTTAGCTTGCACTGAAATTGGTTTATTAATATCCAAAAATGATACAAATATCAAAATTTTTGATACAAGCCTTATTCACGCCCTTGATGCTGCCAATGAAGCTTTAAAAGATTTATGATTAAAAGATGCCCAAAAATGGGCAAATTGCAATATTTTGAAAAGATTTATACTTATATCGGTTTAAATCTTATCTTGCTTTATAGTTTGCTATCTTTTTCTAATTGATTGATATTTAGCATTATAAATTTATAGCTTAGATAAATTACTAAAGGCCAAGCCAATAAAAACAAAGCATGTAACATTTTTTCTCCTTAATATGCGTGATCATCGTTTGCGATTTCTTCGCGTGTGATTTTTACTTTATCCATTGCATTCCAAACATAGATAATATAAGCTAAAACAAAAGGCACAAGTAAAGATACATAAGCCATGACGCTTAGAGTATAATAGCTTGAACTTGCATTTTTTAAAGTTAAAGAACTTTGCAAATCATTTAAAGATGGGTAAAAAGCACTTTGACCTAAACCAATGCTTGATAATAAAGCAAAAACCGTTAAAACCGTTCCAAGTCCTAGGGTAAAAATAGCTTTAGAGCAACCTTTTGCTCCTTGAACCATACCTAAAAGCACTAAAATCACACCGATAACAAGCAAGATAGCAAAAATCATTTGATTTAAAAAATTATATAAATACAAATTCGCACTCATGCTTACAATGCCATTTGCATCTATGCTAAAACCATCTTTTAAGAAAATCCACGCTAAAAAACCTAAGAAAAAAGGTAAAAATAAAATGCTATTGACCATGAGTTTTTTCATAGCTCTTATTTTGATATTTTCATCATTGATATTATTCATAAAATACGCTGCACCTAAAAGCCTTGCTAAAAATACTAAAGCTAAGCCTAAGAGATAATTAAAAGGATTGAGTAAAAGCTCTAAGCCATGCAAAGGATTTTGCCAAGAAACGAAATTATGCTCATTTAAGATAAATTCAGAACCGCTAAAAAAGCTACTTACTGCAACTCCGATTAAAAATACCCCTAAATAGCCATTGATTTTAAGAAAAATTTCATAGGTTTTAGAGCCATAAACATTATTTTCTTTTTTACGATACTCATAAGCCACAGCTTGTAAAATAAAACAAAATAAAATACAAAGCCAAGCCCAATAAGCCCCGCCAAAACTTGTACTATAAAAAAGCGGAAAAGCTGCAAAAGCTGCTCCGCCAAAAAGTACGAGAGTTGTAAAGCCAAGCTCCCATTTACGTCCTAAAGAATTGACTAGCATGGTTTTTTCAAGCTCATCCTTGCTAAGCTCATCGATTAAAGTCTGTCCACCTTGGACAAAAAACATAAAAACCAAAAGTCCGCCGAGCAAACTTAAAATCAACCACCAATAAATTTGCAAACCTTCAAGTTCTAAACCAAAAAACATTATTTTTCTCCTTTGCCCATAAGTGGAGTATGTCCTGCATGTGCGTCAAAACCTTTTTTAATCTGAGTAAGTATGATTTTAACTTCTGCAATCAATAAGGCTGTAAAAAGTACTGCAAAAATCCAAAATGAAATTTGAATATTGACTTTTCCAAGTTGTGTTGCTGCGATATGTACGGGAAGTAAGTCTTGAATTGCCCAAGGTTGTCTGCCTACTTCAGCAACAATCCAGCCTGCTTCAGCGGCGATATAACCCAATGGAATGGATAACAAACACACCCAAAGTACTTTTCTAAATTTCTCAATATCATTTGCCATAGTAAGATAAAGTGTAACGATGAAAAGCAAAAAGAAAAAACTTCCTAAAGCAACCATGATGTGAAAGCTATAAAAAGCTAAAGCCACAGGCGGAATAGTATCACTTGGTTTTTCTAAATATCCATAACCAAAATCTTTAAAATGAGTTTCTAAAATGGATTTGTGATTTGCCATAGCTATTGTATCATTGTTTTCTTTAGCAAGTTTATAGTCTTTTAGAGCTTGTATAGCGATTTTTCCTCTATCGATACGATTCTGCATAGGTTCTATACCTTTGCTTTCATTTCCATAGATCAAATCTTCAATTCCTGGAACAAAAGAATTTGGATCACGGTTTCCTAATATAGAAAGAGCGTAAGGTATAGTAATGTCAAATAAAAACACACTTTCGTTATTATCTATGGTTTTTTTAGGATTTAAAATTCCAAAAGGCACAAGCCCTGCACGATGTTCACCTTGATAAACCCCTTCCATAGCTGCAAGTTTCATAGGTTGAGTTTGAGTTACACGATAAGCACTTTCATCTCCACTGAAAAATAAAAAGATTGAACAAACCAAACCAAAACTAGCTCCTACAACTAAGCTTTTTTTAGCCTCGATAATATGGCGTCCTTTTAACATAAACCAAGCTGAAATTCCCATTACAAATAAAGCTGAAATCACATAACCACTGCCTATGGTATGTAAAAATTTTGAAATAGCCACAGGAGAAAGTGCTACTTCAAAAAAGTTTTGCATTTCATTTCTTGCTGTATCAGGGTTAAAGCTCATTCCTACAGGATATTGCATCCAACCATTTGCCACTAAAATCCAAAAAGCAGAAAGATTGCTTCCTATAGCCACACACCAAGTTGAAAGTAAATGAAAACCCTTACTTACTTTATCCCAGCCAAAAAACATAACTGCAAAAAAAGTAGCCTCTAAGAAAAATGCCATAATACCTTCAACCGCCAAAGGTGCGCCAAAAATATCGCCCACAAACCAGCTATAATTTGCCCAGTTTGTTCCAAATTCAAATTCCATTATAATGCCTGTAGCTACACCGATAGCAAAATTTATGGCAAATAATGAAAGCCAAAATTTGGTGATTTTTTTCCATCTTTCATTTTTAGTTTTTACATAGATGGTTTCCATGATAGCAATCATAAAAGACAAGCCTAAGGTTAAAGGCACAAACAAAAAATGATAAAGTGCAGTTAAGGCAAACTGCGCTCTTGACCAATCAACGCTACTAAGTTCGTTCATTTATTTTCCTTCGAGTGTAAGATTTTTGAGTACAAAAGTGCTTTTTTCTTTGTCGCTTTTAAAAATAGAATTAAAATTTACATCAAAAACAAAAAGTTTTAAAATCACAAACATAACAAAAAGTTTGATAAAGATAATTTTCCAAAGGGTCTTTCCAAGAGTTAAATTTTTAAAACCTTCTTTGTAAAAATTAAAAATTTGAGAGATACTAAAATATAAGTGTTTAAGATACATGTAAATTCTACCTTTAAAAACAACAAAATAAAACATTTTTAAAAAGCGGAAAATTATAATGAAATTTATGTTATTATTTTCTTAAAAATTTAAATACATATCAAGGTTTTTAATGCAAAAAATTATAGTTTTTATTTTATGTTGTTTTATGACTTTTTTTCTTTATGCATGTTCTTCTAAATTTGAAAATGTAAATCCTTTGGGGCGTTCATTTGGAGAATTTGAAGATACTGATCCTTTAAAACTAGGGCTTGAACCTACTTTTCCTACCAATCAAGAAATTCCAAGTTTAATTAGCGGTGCTGATTTAGTACCTATTACTCCTATTACCCCACCTTTAACTAGAACAAGCAATAGTGCCAACAATAATGCAGTAAATGGGATCAATCCTCGCTTTAAAGAGAAGCTTTTAATGATGTTTTAATTTTTGAAAATCGCCCTGCGGTTTCTGATTTTTTAACCATTTTAGGCCCTAGCGGAGCAGCTTTAACGGTTTGGGCTTTAGCACAAGGAAATTGGATTTGGGGCTATACTTTAATCGATAGTAAAGGATTTGGCGATGCTAGAGTTTGGCAACTTTTGCTTTATCCTAATGATTTTGCAATGATTAAAAATGCCAAAACCAATACTTGTCTTAATGCTTATGGCAATAGAATTGTCCATTATCCTTGCGATGCAAGCAATCACGCACAAATGTGGAAACTTATCCCTATGAGCAATACAGCGGTTCAAATTAAAAATTTAGGAAATGGAAAATGCATACAAGCACCTATTACAAATCTTTATGGTGATTTTCACAAGGTTTTTAAAATTTTTACCGTAGAGTGTGCAAAAAAAGATAATTTTGATCAACAATGGTTTTTAACTACTCCGCCTTTTACCGCAAAACCTTTATATCGCCAAGGAGAGGTACGATGAAAAAAATTATATGTTTATTTTTATCTTTTAACCTTGCTTTTGCAAATTTAGAAAATTTTAATGTTGGCACTTGGAATTTGCAAGGCTCATCCGCAGCCACAGAAAGCAAATGGAGTGTTAGCGTAAGACAACTTGTAAGTGGAGCAAACCCCTTAGATATCTTAATGATACAAGAAGCAGGAACTTTACCAAGAACAGCCACTCCAACAGGACGCCATGTGCAACAAGGTGGAACACCTATTGATGAATATGAGTGGAATTTGGGAACTCTTTCAAGGCCTGATAGGGTTTTTATTTATTATTCTCGCGTTGATGTAGGAACTAATCGTGTAAATTTAGCTATAGTTTCAAGAATGCAAGCTGAAGAAGTGATTGTTTTACCTCCACCTACTACAGTTTCAAGACCTATTATAGGAATTCGCAATGGAAATGATGCTTTTTTCAATATCCATGCTTTAGCCAATGGAGGAACAGATGTAGGAGCAATTATCACAGCTGTAGATGCACATTTTGCAAATATGCCTCAAGTTAACTGGATGATAGCAGGGGATTTTAACCGTGATCCTTCTACTATAACAAGTACAGTGGATAGAGAATTAGCAAATAGAATTAGAGTGGTTTTTCCAACTAGTGCAACTCAAGCAAGCGGAGGGACTCTTGATTATGCAATTACAGGAAATTCAAATAGACAACAAACCTATACTCCACCGCTTTTAGCTGCGATTTTAATGCTTGCAAGTTTAAGATCTCATATAGTTTCGGATCATTTTCCAGTAAATTTTAGAAAATTTTAGGACATTTAATATGAAAAAAATTATTACTTTGTTTTTTATGTTTATAACTTTAGCCTTTGCAACTCCTACTGGAGATTTGAAAGATTTTACCGAAATGGTTTCTATAAGAAGCTTAGAAACAGGAATTTTTTTAAGTGCCTTTAGGGATACCTCAAAAGATCCTATTGATCAAAATTGGAATATTAAAGAAATTGTTTTAAGCGATGAGTTAAAACAAAAAGATAAATTAGCTGATGAACTTCCTTTTGGTTATGTGCAATTTACAAATCCAAAGGAAAGCGATCTTTGTTTGGCTATCTTAGAAGATGGAACCTTTGGAGCAAAATCTTGTCAAGATGATCTAAAAGATGGTAAATTAGAAACTGTATTTTCTATAATGCCAACAACAACTTCAGCTGTGCAAATTCGTTCTTTAGTTTTGGAATCTGATGAATGTATAGTAACTTTTTTTAATCCAAATATTCCTATACAAAAACGCTTTGGAATAGCCCCTTGCACCCTAGATCCTAATTTTTTTGCTGAAGTAAATGAACTAATGATTATAACCCCACCTTTAACAGCTGCTACCCCTTTAGAATAAGATTTTTATCTTGTTCTATTTTTATATTTATTTAATATTTATGATGTTACTAAAATACACAAAATAATTAATAACAATACAATGTAATTTACTTTACTCTATAATTTTTTTATTTTAATTTAATTTTTTGTTACAATAAATTTATACATAAATAATTATCAAGGAAGAAAAATTGGAGCAAATTTTAACATGGCAACAAGTTTATGACCCTTTTTCAAACATTTGGCTAAGTGCTTTAGTAGCATTTTTACCTATACTATGTTTTTTAGTTTGTTTGGTTGTTTTAAAACTTAAAGGCTATCAAGCAGGTTTTTTAACTGTTATACTTGCTACTTTGGTAGCTTTATTTGCCTATAAAATGCCTTGGAATTTAGTGGGTGCAAGTTTTATTCAAGGCTTTACAAATGGTATGTGGCCTATAGCTTGGATTATCATCGCGGCAATCTTTCTTTACAAACTTTCTATCAAGTCAGGTTCTTTTGAAATCATTAAAAAAAGCGTGATGAGTATTACTCCAGATCATAGAATTCAAGTGATTTTAATAGGTTTTTGTTTTGGTTCATTTTTAGAGGGTGCTATAGGTTTTGGTGGTCCTGTGGCTATAACTGCTGCACTTTTAGTAGGACTTGGCTTGCGTCCTTTGCAAGCTGCAGGGCTTTGTCTTATCGCAAATACTGCTCCTGTTGCTTTTGGTGCGGTAGGAATTCCTATTATTGCTATGGCAAATCTTGTCGGCATAGAACAGCATTCAGTTTCTGCCATGGTAGGTAGAATGCTAGTTCCTTTAAGCCTTACTATACCTTTTTTCATAGTTTTTTTAATGGATGGATTTAAAGGCGTTAAAGAAACTTTTCCAGCTATTTTAGTTGCGGCGCTAAGTTTTACAACTACTCAATTTTTAAGCTCAAATCACTTAGGAGCAGAATTGCCTGATATTATTTCAGCTGTAGTTTCTTTAGCGGTTACAACTATATTTTTAAAATTTTGGAAACCAAAAAATATTTTTAGATTTGACAATGAAAGCAATTTCACTCAAGATAACACACTAAACTTTAATCAAATTCTAAAAGCTTGGTCGCCTTTTATTTTACTCATTGTTTGCATTATCATTTGGACACAACCTTGGTTTAAAGCTCTCTTTGATAAGGACGGAATTTTAAGCTATACAAGTATTACTTTACAATTTAGCAATATCACAGCTGGAATTTTAAGTCCTTCTATCACAGGCATAGGAGAAGCTAAACCTTTATCTTTGGCCTTAGGTGTAGATTTGATCAATGGAAAAACCGTAGCTCAAGCAGGAACGGCGATTTTACTTGCAGCTTTTTTGACTATAGCTATTTTAAAAATCAAAGCCGAAGATGCAGCAGAATGCTTTTGGGCTACTTTAAAAGAAATGGCCATACCTTGTATCACCATAGGTTTGGTTGTGGCTTTTGCTTTTATTTCTAAAAATAGCGGTATGAGCACTACCTTAGGGCTTGCTTTTGCACACACAGGTAATGCTTTTTCTTTCTTTTCACCAATCATTGGTTGGATAGGGGTATTTTTAACAGGCTCTGATACAAGTGCTAATTTACTTTTTGGAACCTTGCAACAAGTAAGCGCTCAAAAACTAGGTATTAGTGAAGCTTTATTTTTAGCGGCTAATTCAGTAGGTGGAGTCGTTGGAAAGATGATCAGTCCGCAAAGCATTGCTATAGCTTGCGCGGCGGTTGGACTTGTAGGAAAAGAATCTGATCTTTTCAAATTCACATTAAAATATTCTGTAGCTTTTATTGTTTTAATAGGAATTTGGACTTGCATTATAGCTTTTTTCTTACAAGGAATCATCCCTGAAGTTATAGTAAAATAATTAAAAATTTAAGTTTTATTTCAACAAATATTCGTTTTTAGAATATTTGTTGGAAATTTTACTTTGCTTTTATTTTTACAGGATTATAATATTTATCCTAAATTATCCCAAAAGGAGAGATGATGAAAAAGGTGTATTTTTACGCCACATGCTTAGGAACTGCTGCTATGCAACAAAGCGTTTTAAATGCAATAAAACTTTTAAGGCGTGAAGGTATTGAAGTGATTTTTAAGAAAAATCAAACCTGTTGTGCTCAACCTTCTTTTAACTCAGGTTATTTCGATGAAAGTCGTGAGATTGCTTTATATAATGTAGATTTATTTGATAAAGATTATCCCATCGTTGTGCCAAGTGGTTCTTGTGCGGGTATGATGAGTCATGACTATAAAGAACTTTTTAAAAACAGACCTGAATTTTCTAAAGTCAAAGATTTTAGCTCTAGGGTTATAGAACTTTCACAATACCTTGATGAAGTTTTAAAAGTAGATTATGAAGATAAAGGTGCACCTATAAAAGTAACTTGGCATTCTAATTGCCATGCTTTAAGAGTGCAAAAAAGCATACAAGCGAGCAAAAATCTTATCAAAAAACTAAAAAATGTAGAATTAGTAGAACTTCAATACGAAGAAGAATGTTGTGGTTTTGGCGGAACTTTTTCAGTAAAAGAGCCTGAAATTTCAAATGCTATGGTAAGAAGTAAAATTAAAGATATACAAAATAGTGGTGCAAAATATCTCATCAGTGGCGATGGAGGTTGTCTTTTAAATATAGATGGTACAATGAAAAGAATGGGTTTAGATATAAAAGGCATACACTTATATGACTTTTTACTCAAACGCTTGGAAGGAGAAAGACTATGAGTCAAAAAATTCCTCACGAACAAATCGTTCAAATTAAACTCAATGACAAACAAATGCAAGAAAATTTAATGACTGCCATGCATACTTTACAAAAAAATAGACTCAATGTTATTGATGCTAGATTTAAAGACTGGCAGGGTTTAAGAGCTAAAGCTAAACAAGCTAAAAACAATGCCTTAATGAGTTTAGAAGAAAGGCTTTTAGAATTTGAAAAAAATGCTACAAAAAATGGCATTAAAGTGCATTGGGCAAGTAGTGATGAAGATGCCTGTGAAATCGTCTATGAAATCATGAAAGAAAAAAATATTACCAAGCTTTTAAAAGGTAAATCTATGGCAAGCGAAGAAATAGGCCTAAATCACTACCTAGAAAAAAAAGGGTTAAAAGCTATAGAAACCGATCTTGGAGAGCTTATTTTACAACTTAACGAAGAGCCTCCTTTACATATAGTTGTACCTGCTATACATAGAAACCGTCATGAAATCGGAGAAATTTTCAAAGAAAAATTAGGAGCAAATTTAGAAAACGATGAACCTGAAAGTTTAAATGCGGTAGCTAGAGAGCATTTAAGAAAAGATTTTGAAGGCTTAAAACTTGGACTTAGTGGGGTCAATTTTGCCATGTCAAAAGAAGGAGCTTTTTGGCTTATAGAAAATGAAGGAAACGGTAGAATGTGCACTACAGCACCTGATATTCATATCGCACTTTGCGGCATAGAAAAAGTCATGGAAAGCTTTGAAGATGCGGCTACTATGGTTTCTTTGCTCACTCCTTCAGCCACAGGACAATTTATACCAACTTATAACAATATCATTACAGGCCCTAGAAAAAATGGGGATTTAGATGGCCCTAAAGAAGTACATGTGATTTTATTTGATCACAATCGCTCTAAAATGTTAGCTCATGAGGATTATTATGAGGCTTTGCGTTGTATTCGATGTGGGGCTTGTATGAATTTTTGCCCTGTTTATGATCAAATCGGCGGACATGCCTATCAAACCACTTATCCAGGACCTATAGGAGAAGTAATCAGTCCTAATATTTTTGGTATAGATCATACAGGAGATATTTTAAATTTCTGTTCACTTTGTGGGCGTTGTTCTGAAGTTTGTCCAGTGCAAATTCCTTTAGCTGATCTTATTCGCAAGTTAAGATGCGATAAAATAGGACAAGGTAAAAATCCACCTTTAGGAGCAAATAATGTTCATCACAATGCCCTAGAAGCCTTTGCTTTTAAACAATTTAAAAATATCGCAACCAATGGCGATAAATGGCATTTTTCACTTTCAAAAGCACATTATTTCAACTGGGCAGTGCAAAATTTTGCAAGTGTTTTGCCTGTGATTAAAAAATGGTACGCTTTTAAAGAATTACCTCAAATTAAAATGGATCTTTATAAAGAAGTGCAAAAACTAGAAGGAGTAAGCTATGAGTAAAATCGATGAAATTTCAAGCAAAAGTAAAGCAAGTATTTTAGAACATCTTAAAAAAGCTTACAAAGAAACAGACTTTACGCGTATTGAAAGTATAGATCCTGTAGAACATATCCAAACCACCCAAGATATGCTTACAGAAATGAAGCAAAAAATGAGCGATAACAAATACATCGTTGAAAATGCGACTAAAGATACCTTAGAAGAAAAAATCAATGAAATTGTCGCAAAATATGGCTTTAAAAGTATGATTTATGGGGCGGATTTAAATTTAGATTTAGAACAAATCAAGGCAGAAAAGAAGATTTGCTTTGATAAAGAAATCGAAAATCTAAGATCTGAAGTTTTTCATAGTGATTTTTCCATCATTCACGCAAGAGCAGGGGTAAGCTCTCATGGAGTTGCACTTATACCTTCAAGTAAAACTCAACCTAGAATGCTAAGCCTTGCACCTAAACTTTGCGTAGTATTACTTAAAAAAGAAAATGTTGTTAAAAGTCTTAGCGAAGCTTTAAATTTAGTAAAAAAAGAAAATGAAATTTTACCTACTAATATCTTATTTATAGCAGGGCCTTCAAGAACAGCAGATATAGAACTTATCACTGTTTTTGGTGTTCATGGGCCACAAATTGCACATATTATTATTTACTGATTCTATACTAGAATCAGTAAGTCTTAATTTTTAATATTAATTATATATACTTTTTATATTATACAAATATAAATAAAATAAATAATTTCTAATTAATAATATTTTAATAAAGTATAATGTAATATTTCACTCAAATATATTAAATTAATTTTAAATACAAAAATTAAAGAAGGTGCTTTTGGATAAATTAATTCCAACTTGGAATGAAAAATACAGTATTCATGATACAATGATTGACATTCAACACCAAAAACTTTTTGAACTTGCAGGCAAGGTTGAAAGTGCTGTTTATAAATTTGTAAAACGAGAAGAACTCAAAGAAATTTTAACAGAACTTTTTAACTATATGAAAGAACATTTTAGTAATGAAGAAGATTATATGCAAGAAATTCATTATCCTTATTTAAATGAACACAAAATCATGCATAAAATATCATTCATGATATGTCTTATCTTATACAAAACATAAAAACCACTAATGATTTAAAAGAAAAACTTTATACTATAATGTCAGAGTGGCTTTTAGAACATATATTACATCATGATGTTATGATAGGAAATTGGCTTTCGGATCAAATTTTAAGCAAACAAGAAGAAGAGCTTGAAAAAATCAATGAAGAAATATTATACGAAAACACTCCAACAACCCCTACCGCCAAACAGGTAAAACATAAAGAATATGAATTTATCTATATCTTGCCCTTGTAGAACAAATCACATACTTTCATATACAGAACACCTTGACATTCTCTGTCATAAAAAACAATTAAGATGTAAAAAATGTCAAAAAAATTTATTCTACGTTAAAAGTGAGTTAAAGGATTAAAAATGTTTCCAAAATGGGATGATAGCTATAGCGTTCATAATGCAAAAATAGATGAACAGCACAAAAAACTTTTTGAACTTGCAGGTAAAGTAGAGTTTATGTTTGATAAACCTGTTTACAAGGATGATGTAAAAGCTTTATTGGCTGAATTTTTTAACTACATGAAAGATCATTTTAATGATGAAGAAAAATACATGAAACTTATAGGATATCCTGACTTAGAAGAACATAAAAGAATTCATAAAGAAATCATTCAATCCATGATAGATCTTATTAAAAATATAAAGTCCACTAATGATTTAAAAGAGAAGCTTTACACAGTTTCTAAAAAATGGCTTTTAGAACATATACTTTATGAAGATATGAAGGTTGAACAATACAGAAGATCTTCTTTGGCTTCTGAAGATGATGGAGAAGTAAGCTTTGAAGAAGTTAAAGAAGAAAAAGATGATGAAAATGCAGTTTATCTTTATACATGTGAATGCGTAGGACAAATGCATGATGTACCTTTTGGAATTCATCAAAAAATTCAACTTAAGGGTGTAAAATTTAAATGTAAAAAATGTAAAGAAGCCATACAGTTTTATAAAAAATATTCAGAAAATTTCTAATTAACTATTTATGCGTTAAAATAATAAATAAAGTATAAGTTAGACAAAGAAGGAAATTTAATGGATAAAAAAATAAAATATTTTATTTTGGATAAATTTGACTATTCCTATCCTATACTAACCAAAGATACAAAATGCTCATTTTGTGAAAATTTTTTCCCGATAGAATATAGCTCAAACTTAAAAACAATAGAAAAAGAATGTCCATTTTGCAATAATAAAATGGACATTAAACTTAAAGACTAAGCCTTAGTTTTACTTACAATATTAATAATATTTGAAGCTACTTCATCAGCAAGTTCTAAATGGGAAGTAAAGCCTACACAAGAACAATTAATCTCGCCTAAAACATATTTATCATTGCCCTTTTCATCAGTATCTAAAATAAAATCAGCCGTCCAAATCAATGGTAAGTCGTAATTGCCTAATTTTTCCCTTACCTTAGGAAGCTCGCCTAAAAACATATCCACCAAAGTTTTCCAATCTTCTGGCTTATCATAGCGATATTTTGCCCCACTAAAAAGCGTAGCAGAAAAAGCATCAGCATCTTCAGCTGGTTTTTTATGCACTACATTTACAGGGGTGTTATAAAGCATTAAAAGTCTGATTTCACCTTCTTTAATGCGCGGTAAAAAAGTCATATCCACAAGCATACCATTATCACCTATGATATATTGCTCACAAAAATCCATAAATTCCCCAAGCTCTCTATGTTCTACATGATTATCCTTAGCTTCTGTGCATTTGATTTTTGTGTTTAAAGGCAAACTATCTCCACTAACATTACCCTCTACACTCACACGCCAAATTCCCTCTCCTGTAGAGCCACGATTTTGTTTTAAAACCCTTTCACCTTTAGCCAAACTTTTTGGAAAATTTTCTTTAAAAGTCTTAATATCATAGTAAGCATAAGTATCGCTTGGAACAAGATCAGTATCTGCTAATTTTGTAAGTGCATCTTTAGCGCCATAACCTATCATAGCATCAGGATGAGGCATACCTACAAGCTTATCGGCACAAAGTTTTCTTAACATATCAAAATACTCATTTTCTTCTTTAAGATTGCCAGGATTGATGCGAGAAACATAACCATCAAAATTTTCTTTCACATATTTGTAAATTTCATCTTTTTTACCCACTTCAAAAAAAATCACCTCAGCATTCCAACCCTTAGCTTTTAAGGCATTTACCATAGGCATGGTATCTTTTCTATAACCATCTTCACCTTTATCACTCCCACCTTTAACTTCGAAAAAAACAATATTTTTTTTCATTATTTTACTCCTTATCTAAGATATAAATAATTATTGCATAAAAATATTACAAAAATTAAATAAAAATATTTATATATTTTATCTAGCGTTTATAAAACTGCTATTAGTCTTATAAGCGATTTCGATTAAGCTTTTACTTATCAAGCTTGATGTTTGTCCTTCTAGGCGATTAAGAAATTTATCAATCTTATCTTCTTCTTTCCAAACAGGATTTGAAACATTAGCAAGTTTTTCAAGCTCCTTTTTAGCATTTTCATAATTACTAAGCTCATCTATAAGACCAAGCTCCTTAGCTTTGGCAGCTAAAAATACTCTTGCATTTGCCCATTGATCTTTTTTATTAAGATCTAGCGCTCTTTCCTTGGCAACAAAACCTGTAAAAAGATCATAACTTTGATCTATTAAACCCTGTAAAAAATTTCTTTCATTCTCATTCCAAGCTCTTGCAAAAGTTCCAGCACTTTTAAATTCACCTGCTTGAATAGTTTGTTCTTTAATACCGAGTTTATTAGCCAATCCGCTTAAATCAGCTCCTTGCATAATCACACCGATAGAGCCTATAAAACTTGCTGGATTGGCTAAAATTTTATTTGCTCCAACTCCTGCTAAATAACTTCCACTTGCCATAGTTCCGCTTGCATAAACAAGCACAGGCTTTTTAATTTTTAAATCCTTTATAGCTAGAGCTAGTTCCATACTAGGAGCAAAAGCTCCACCAGGAGAGTCTACAACAAAAAGCACTCCTTTAATATTGCTATCATTTTTAGCATTGATAATTTTTTCCAAAACCGCAGAGCTATCAAAAATTTCACCCTTTAAATCAATGCGTTCTAAATTTGCAAGATTGGAGCTTGAATTTGCACTAGGCATTAAAATCCATATAACAATCAACAATAAAACAAAGGTTTTAAAATAAGTATTGATAAATTTTATACCGCATCCTAAAGCCTTAAAAAATGATTTTAAAATTTGCATTCTTTTCCTTTTATAAATAATTTATCCACTTCCTTAGCATTTAAAATAAACTGCAAAGGAGCTTGCTTTTTATCACATTCTCCTAGCTCAAATACGCTAAAATCAGCAATTTTACCTTTTTTAAGCTCTCCTAAATTTAAATTTAAAGCCCTTGCAGGATAAAGCGTTGCCATTTGCAAAAGCTTAGAGGCTAACTCTAATAAATCAAAATTCTTATGTATAAGCAAATTCGCGCGCATTTCATCAAGTAAGGACAATGAAATATTTGAGCTAAGTCCATCGGTTCCTAAATGGATATTCAATCCACTTTTTAAAGCTGTTTTTAAATCTAAGCTTTTTTGACTTAAAAGGCGATTTGAAAATGCACAATGTGTAATAGAATGTAAATTTTTATCCAACCATTCATATTCTTTTAGATAAACACAATGCGTAAAAAGAGTCCTTACTCCTTTAAAGAGTTTAGCAAAATCCTTTGGTGCATAAAGAGGCTTAGGATGAAGTGTGAAATTTTCAAGCCATTTTTTAACCCCCCCTTTAGACTCTCTAAGCCAGATATTTTCAGCCTTGCTTTCTAAAAAATGCGTGCTAACTAGTAAATTTTGCTTTTTAGCTAAATCAAGAGCAAAATAAGCCAAACTAGGATGAGTTGAATAAGGAGAATGAATCGAAATTGCTGGGATAAAAAAATCATTTTTAAATTTCAAAGAATTTTCAAATCTTTTTAAAAATTCTTGTTTTTTATCTTCAACTTGATTTTCATTTGTACCCAAAATTTCATTAAAAAATACTATACGCATACCCTTTTGACTAGCCTTTAAACAAGAATCTAAATCACTCCCAAAACTTGAAATTTCACCTATAGTGCCTATACCGCTTTTTTGCATTTTTTTAATGCTTTGAAGTATTAATTCTTCTTTGGCCTGTGCATTTAACATAGAACGAGAATTTATAACACTTTTAAGCCAAATTAAAAATTCTCCAAAATGTAAAGTTGTTGAATTTGCACTAAATTCTAAGTGTGTGTGAGGATTTATAAAAGCAGGTAAAATAACCGAATTTTTAGGTGTTTTGATGATTTTAGCCTTGGGATATTTTTTTCTTAAATTATCCAATTCGCCCAATTCTAAAATTTTATCTTCAAAAACAAAGGCTTGATTTTCTAGTATTGTAAAATCTTCATCGCATAAAAAAAGATATCTTGCAGCAGCTATAAACACGATTTTCCTTTCAAAAATTACATTGTAGCAAAAATTTATTTTTAAAATGTTATAATAAAAGGTTAAAAAATAAATTTTTAAGGTTAAATCCATGAAAATAATGATTATCCAAGGCCCAAATGTTAATATGCTTGGCGTAAGAGAAGTGGGAATTTATGGTGCTATGAAAATGGAAGAAATTCATGAGCAAATGAAACTTGCAGCATCGCAAAACAATGTAGAACTTGACTTTTTCCAAAGTAATTTTGAAGGTGAAATCGTAGATAAAATTCAAGAATGCCTTGGAACAGTTGATGGAATTATTATCAATGCAGCAGGTTATACTCATACTTCAGTAGCTATTCGCGATGCTATTGCAGCAGTAGCTTTGCCTACAATTGAAGTACATATTAGCAATGTTTATCGTAGAGAAGAATTTCGTCAAAAAAGTCTTATAGCACCTGTATGTTCTGGAACTATTGTTGGTTTTGGTCCTTTTGGCTATCACTTGGCTTTAATGGGTATAATTCAAATTTGCGAACAAATAAAAAATTTGCGTGCGATGCAACAAGCACAACAAACGAATAAATAATAATGCTAAAAATTCAAGGAGTAAAACACTTTGAAAAAAGTCGTTTTTTTCCTTTTTTTAGTCAAAATATACGATCTTTTAAATATTTAGCTCTTATAGGCTTAGGAAGCAATATAGAGCCCGAAAAAAAAAGATTTGATATGCTTTTTCGAGTAATGATGGATGATAAAAGATTTAAAATTTTATCCACATCTCCTATGTTGATAAATGAAGCCTTTGGTTTTAAAGAACAAAAAGATTTTACCAATGCTGTTATGTTGATACAAACTAATTTGCATGCACGAGCACTTTTGAAAGTTTTACTTTATTATGAAGTAAAATTTAAACGCAAGAGAACTTTCAAAAACGCTCCTAGAACGCTTGATTTAGATCTTTTATACTTTTCACAAAAAGTCAAGCGTGATAAGTGGTGTGAGGTGCCTCATAAAGGGGCTAAAGAAAGAGTGAGTGTAATTTTGCCTTTAGGCATGATATAAGGAATATAAATGGGACAACTTATACATACTTTTACTGTTGAAGATACAGAACAAATTATACCCAAAGTAAAAGAAGATTACGGAGATAAAGCTTTAATTATAACAAATAAACAAATTCGTCCTAAAACCTTAAATCGCAGTGCGCTTTATGAGGTTATGGTAGCCATAGAAGAAAGCGACTATGAAGAACACTTAAAAAAACAAGGAAAATCTTTACCTGCAAAAAAAAGCTCGCCAAAACCATCTTCTACCTCTCTTGCAGAAGAAAAAATTAGATCTCAAATCCCTCAAGAAGATGAAGATGTAGTCTTGGATTTCTCAAACACTCGCTTAAATACAAATTTAAACACTGTAAAAAACAATGACTTAACTAAAAAAACCTATCAAGATTTTCCACAAAACAAAATCAACCCTCATCAAAATAAGACTCTAGGCTTTGATGATTTTAAAGAAAAACTAAGTGAAGTTAGCAATGAAATTTCTAAAGTCACAAACACACCTTTAGAAAATTACACCCCTAATCCAAATTATAATAAAAAAATAGAAAATTTTGAAAAGCAATTTGAAAAACAAATCAACAAGCTTAACGATAAAATAGATCTTCTTGCAGATATGATGTGGGACGATAAAGCTGAAGCTAGAAAAAATCTTATGATACCCCCTGAATTTGCAAGTATTTATAAACAAGCCAAAGAAAGTGGAATGCTTGAAAATCATCTAGAAGCGATTATGAAAGCAACTATAGAAAATATGCCAGCTGCTATGAAAACCAACAAAGATGCGGTTCAAAGATATTTTCACTCACTTTTAAGAAATATCTTGCCTTGTCGTGTTGAAAGCGATATAAAAAAACAAAAAATCATGATGCTAGTAGGCCCAACAGGAGTCGGAAAAACAACAACATTAGCTAAGTTAGCTTTTCGCTATGCTTATGGAGATAAGCGTTATAAAACAGGTATTATTACGCTTGATACTTATAGAATCGGTGCGGTGGAGCAACTTTTTCAGTATGCAAAAATGATGAAACTTCCTATTATTGATAGCATAGAACCAAAGGATTTAGATGAAGCGATAAAAAGCTTAAATAATTGCGAAGTAATTTTAGTTGATACTATAGGAAATTCACAATACGATCAAAGCAAACTTGCTAAAACTAAAGAATTTTTAATGCACTCAAATGCAGAAATTGATGTAAATTTAGTGGTTTCTGCAAACACCAAACATGAAGATTTAATGGAAATTTATAAAAATTTTTCATTCTTAAATATTGATACTTTGATTATTACTAAATTTGATGAAACAAAGGTTTTTGGAAATATCTTCTCTCTTATTTATGAAACAAATATTCCTCTAAGCTTTTTCTCTACAGGACAAGAAGTGCCAGATGATTTAGAAGTAGCCAATAGTGATTTTCTAGTTCATTGTATTTTAGAAGGGTTTAACAAAGGAAAAAATAATGAATAACCAAGCAAATAAACTTCGCAATCTCATGAGTCAAAATGGAACCAAAAAATCCCAAAATACTCATTTTATAGCCATTACAAGTGGAAAAGGTGGCGTTGGAAAAAGTACGATTAGCGCAAATCTAGCCAATGTTTTAGCAAATAATGGCTATAAAGTTGGACTTTTTGATGCTGATATTGGCTTGGCAAATTTGGATGTCATTTTAAATGTACGCATACAAAAAAATCTCTTGCATGTTTTACGCGGAGAATGTTCTTTGGAAGATATTTTAATAGAAGTTAAGCCAAATTTATGGCTCATCCCAGGCGAAAGTGGAGATGAGATTTTAAAATATAATGATAAAAATATTTACGAGAGATTTTTAAATCAAGCAAGTATTTTAGATGAGCTTGATTTTCTTATTATCGACACAGGCGCGGGTATTGGTGGAAATATTTTAAATTTTTTAGAAATGGCTGATGAAGTTATAGTAGTAACTGTTCCTGATCCTGCAGCAATCACTGATGCGTATGCAACCATAAAAACAACTTCTAAGACAAAAGAAAATTTACTAATGCTCTTTAATGTTGTAAAAAATGAAAATGAAGCTTTAAAAGTTTTTGAAAATATTAAAAAAGTTGCAGATGCAAACATTAAAAATCCTTTAAATTTAGAATTCTTAGGTCATTTAAGCGCTTCTAAAGATGTAAGTGGTAGTATTAAAAAAAGAACTTTATTTAGCGATGAAAACACAGCCTCAAGTGATGAGCTTAAAGCCCTAGCTTCCAAGCTTTTATATAGATTGGAACGGAAAGTGCTTGATAATGTTTCAAATCGTAGTTTTTCAAGTTTTTTTAGAAAAATTATTGAAAGATTTTAGCAATAAAGAGAAGAGATTATGAGGCCAGAAAATTACGTAGCATTTTTCACTGTTTGTGGATTTTTTATAGGACTTGCATTTAGCATTATTAGTATAGATGAAGCCTTTGATATACTGATTTTTACTTGTTTTATTACTTTTATGTTTTATGTTTTTGTTCATATTGCTATTATGAATTTTATAGATGTAAAGAAAATTAGTGGCAGAATCTTTAATAAACACGATTATGAAAAAACTAGCAATAATATTATCAACGATTTAGTTATTCGTGAAAAGAAAATGGATATAATTTTAGAAAAGCTCAATGAAGAAAGAGAAGAGCTAAAGAAAAATGAATCCAAAGAAAGACGAAGAAATGCTAAAAGAGCCGCCTAAAGCTTATGCACAAATGCTAAAGAAAGAGCAAGATGAGCTTGTGCTTTCTTACATGCCAGCTCTACGTGCTATGGCTTTTAGACTAAAAGAACGCTTGCCTTCAAGCATAGATGTTAATGATCTTATTAGCATAGGCGTTGAAGAAATGATAAAACTTTCACGCCGTTACGATAAAGAACAAAATGATAACTTCTGGGGTTTTGCAAGAAAAAGAGTTAATGGCTCTATGCTTGATTATCTTAGAAGTCTTGATGTAATGAGTCGCAATAATCGCAAAATTATTAAAGATATTGATGCAATCATGGATGAATATTTCCTTGAGAATGAATGCGAACCTGATGATGAGTATCTAGCCAAAAAACTTGATTTAGATGTAGAAAAAATCAAAGAGGTAAGAACAGCTCATGCTATTAGCTATACCCTGCCCATCGATGAGCAAATCGAACTTTATAACGAAGACAATACTTTAGAAAAAATTGAAAAAGAAGAACTTTTAGAAAAAATTCACGAAGTGCTAGATGATCTTAAAGAGCGCGATCAGTTAATTATTCAGCTTTATTATTATGAAGAATTAAGCCTAAAAGAAATCAGTGAAATTTTACAAATCAGTGAAAGCAGAATTTCACAAATTCACAAAAAACTTCTTAAAAAACTTAGAGAAAGGCTAGTGTAATGGCTGAGATACTTTCCCAAGAAGAAATTGATGCTCTACTTGAAGTTGTCGATGATAACACCGACACACCCATAGCCTCAAATTCAAAAGATGAAAAAGATGAAAGAAATATCGTTGTATACGATTTTAAGCGCCCAAACAGAGTTTCAAAAGAACAACTTAGGACGATTAAAGGCATACATGATAAATTGGCAAGAAATTTAGCCTCTCAAATTTCATCGATGATGAGAAGTATTGTTGAAACTAAACTTCATTCAGTTGATCAGATGACTTATGGAGAGTTTTTAATGTCTTTGCCAAGCCCAACAAGTTTTAACGTTTTTTCTATCAAACCTTTAGATGGAAACTGTGTTTTAGAAATCAATCCAAGCATAGCTTTTCCTATGATAGACAGGCTTTTAGGTGGTCAAGGCGATAGCTATGAAGCTTCGCGTGAGCTTACGGATATTGAGCTTAATTTGCTTGATTCTATTTTGCGTATCATTATGCAAAGACTTAAAGAAAGCTGGGCTACTGTAACTGAAATTTATCCTAGTATAGAAGCTAAAGAATCAAGTCCAAATGTTGTGCAAATCGTATCTCAAAATGAGATTGTGATCATGGTAGTAATGGAAATCATCATAGGAAATTCAAGCGGTATGGTAAATATCTGCTATCCTGTAGTGCATTTAGAAAGTATATTAAGCCGTTTGGCAAACCGCGACATTATGATGGGTGAAACTTCAGCCAAAAAATCACGTAACAAAGAGCTTAAAACTTTAATCGGTCGTGCTGAAGTAGTATATGAAGCAATTTTAGGAAAAACTTTAATTAATGTTCATGAATTTTTAGAACTCAAACAAGGTGATATTTTAAGACTTGATAGAGAAGCAGATGATAAAGCTATAGTAAGTATCGATAAAAAAGATGTTTTCTTAGCACAAATTGGATTGCATCGTTTTAGAAAATCTATTAAAATTTTAGAACTTATACGCACAGATAAAGATGAAATTAAAGAAATTTTGGAAAAATACGAAGAAGAGCGTAAAGCTAAAGCCAGTGTTTATGATGAGCCTGAAGAGGAGGATGAAGAAATATGATCAATGATTTTTTAAAAATGTTTACAAATGAATGTATCAGTACTATTGAAGGTTTAACAGGAAAAAGTGCTGAATTTAGCGAATATAAAGAATTTGATGTCAATGCAAGCGATACTTTAAAAGCACCTTTAGTATATGCTATATTTAATATAGCAAATGGAGGAAAAATAGGAATTTTAGCTGGTGCTGTGTTGATGAGTGCTATTGGCGAATGGATGATGGGTGAAGAAGAAATATCTAAAAACGATAACCTAGGTCCTGATGAAATGGATGCTGCTAAAGAAGCCATCCAAAACATCGTTTCAGCATTTTCTACAACCTTAGGAGCTCAAAAAGACATTCCAAAAATGGATTTTAGTATAGAATCTTGTGAATTTGTGCCTGAAAGTGTAGATTTTAAAGACTTTAAAAAGTTATTTTTATATGATGTAAAAATAAATGATTTAGAAGAACAGGTTTCTTTGGCTATAGATCAAACACTCTATGACATTTTAAGTGGAAAACCAGCTGAAACAGGTGGTGCAAGTACTGATTCTAATCACAATACTGAAGAAAAAACAATCATGCTTAGCGAAGAACTTAAAAATATCAATCTCATCATGGATGTACGTTTACCCGTTCGTGTACGTATAGGTAATAAAAAAATGCTTTTAAAAGATGTTTTAACTATGGATATAGGTTCTGTGGTAGAACTCAATCAACTCGCAAATGATCCACTTGAAATTTTAATTGGGGATAAAAGAATTGCTTATGGCGAGGTAGTAATTGTCGATGGTAACTTCGGCGTTCAAATTACAGAAATTGGTTCTAAAAAAGAAAGATTAGAACAACTAAGATAAAAAGTTTTAGCCTGCAAATTAAGAATAATAAATAAATTAAAACTAAAACAAACTAAAAGGGCTGAAATCAAAATGTAAAGATTTTGGAGTATTTAACTTAAAAGGTTTTAGCTCTTTTTTAGGAGCAACAATTAAAGCATAACCACCTTTATTATATCTATCCCAAATACTAAAAAATTGACTTTTAGAACTTATATATTCTCCATGGCTTGGATCAAGTATTTGCAAATAATTTCCTTTATGATTGATAATTATAACAAAATGTGGAAAGCGTGGATCATCTTCAATTTTTACAAGTATTGGAATATTTACAAGTTTATCCAAGTTTTCTCTATTGATTTGATATGAATTGCTTTGAAAGCCCAGTTTTTTAACTGCATCGTTTAAATCTGCAAAGCTTACCATATCCGTATAAAGTTCTTGTCCACTCATAATCTTTAAAAGTTCAAGTTCATCAAACTTTTTTTGATCATCAAGTATATTAAGTAAAGTTGCTAAAGATGAAGCTCCACAAGACTCTTCATAAGTTTGTCTTATTACTCTTTCGTTTTTAATTTCTTGATAAGACTTAACTACCCATTCGGCTTTTGCACTCAAAGCAAGAATGAGTAAAAATAATAAAATTTTTAGAATTTTCTCCATAAGCTTATCCCAAATATGCTATCAGGAGAAGCAGAGCTTCCTCCAAAACTAGCATTAACAGAAACTGCGGTATCTGAATTAATGCTATAAGTAGAACCTAAACTTAAAGTTGGAATAGAACGCACTTCAAAATTTTGACAACCATTAATTTTTTGCTCGGTTTGAAATCTTTGCTCTGCTCCCAAATCTAAAGTAATCTTAGGGCTTAGAATAATAGATAAATCCCCGCCCACATAAATACTATTTCCATACTCTATTTTAAGGGTTTTAAATTTTCTTGATTGGTTATAACCAAAGCCGGTATAAATGCTATATACAACAGGGTCGCTATATCCCCTTAGACTAGCTTGTAAGCTTTGTGATTTTAGATAAAAGTTTTTGGTTTGATTGATTGCTTTTTCTCTTTGAACGACTGCAGTTTGAAAGGTAATTTGTGGAATTAAATCTGCAATGCTATCGCCTGTATAAATAAAACCTAGCCATAAACTATCAAAACCTATTCTGTTTTTACTAGAATACTCATTTGTAAAAAAGTTTGTATATTCCTGCCTTGCATAGCTTCCACCCCCTGAAATAAGTATGTCAAACTTAGGTGTTATGGTATAAATGAAAGTTTGAGTTAAAAACACCTGCTTTGTATCATTCCAAATTGTAGGATCTCCGCCTATTGTTATATTAGGATAAAGAGAATACGAGTTTGCATTTCCTGTGCTAAGCAAAGAAAAGCTTGTAATGCTTCTTAAGCCTATTTGCTTTTTAAATAAACTGTCTATATTTAGTTCATCACTAGCAAAAACACAATTAACTAAAACCATAAATGCTAAATAAATCTTTTTCATTGTTGCCTTTTTAAATATTTTCAATTTTTTTAAAAGCAATGAATGTTCCAAATAAAAAATTTGATTTTAATATATAATTTGTGATATTATTCAAATAAAGAGTAAAAATAATTAAATAAGAGAAATTATGTTTAAAAAATTAGCAAGTTCATTGATTTTAGGTTCTTTGTTAGCTAGTTCTGCTTTTGCTGGGGATTTTTTAGCTAAAGTTAGTAATGGTGCTTTAAGTGATAATTCTCAAGGGGTTAAAGCTCTTAATTTAGATGAGATGAAACAAGTTAAGGGTGGGTATGTTTTTGGGGATTATAAAATTTTTAAAGACAGACGCAATTTAACCTCAGAAGTTTATGCTATTGTAGATTTTACGCAATATGAACTCGAAAATCTTAACAAAGGTTTGTGCGGTGCAGGAGAAGATAAATGTCAAAATCCTAGTAGAGACAGATTATTTGCTTGGTTGCAAGTCAGTGCGAATTCCCCTGCTGATTATCGTCCTGTATATAAGGTAAAAAGACAAATTAAATATTCAAATTTAGGACAGCCTTATGTTTTATTTACTTATGGGGTTGCTGTTTATAATGTAAATAATGGACAAATCTATCAGTATAATTCCTCTCCTATGTTAAATAACAATAGAATTATAAGAGAATTCGCCCATCAATATAAGAGCGTGATAGAAGATGCTATGGGTGGTTGGAATCCAAGGTTATTTTAGTATTTTAAAAAAGGATTTTTATGATAAGTCTTAATTCTCACTATCCTAATATCAATTATCCAAATAATGCTTTAAGCATTAAAAAAGATGAAAATAATGAATATACTTATACTAAAAAAGATGAGCCAAAAAGTGAAGAAGATGCTTATTGGGAAGATTTTGTGCAAAAATATTTTGGAGAAATGCTTAGTGAAGAATATGCGAACAAATACGGCTATAATGGAGACCCAGATGTTAAAGAAGTTGAAAATTCCTTGCTTGAGCGAATGCGAAAAGATAAATTAACTGAAGAGGAATGGGAAATTCTTAACGGAGCGTATGACATTGATAATATTGAATTTATTCCAAGAGATAAGATTGCCAGAATACGCGAAGCCAATCTTCTAAAAACTCTTACAAGTGCGAGTGAATTCGCAAGAATATGGGTTGCTGAAAAAGATGAAAGAAAAAAACGATTTATTGACGCACTTGATGTTAAACCACTTACTCAAGAAGAGATAGATAGGTTTTTAAATAAACAACAAAGCTCAAATTCTACCCAAGAAAGCAACGAAAATGGTCAAAACCCAGATGAAAAACCCTTCAAAGCCATTCAAGGCGAAAGCAAAAACAAAGAAACTTATAAAGATAATAATATAAGCAGCGAATTCTTAAAAAAGCTTTTAGAAAATAGTTTTAATAAGGCTAAAGAATTAGAACTTCTTTTTGGTATGAAATTTAGTGATGATGATGCAGGGGAATTTAATCAAATCCTTTCTTCAAATTCTGCACCAAAAAGTATAGATATTAAGGTTTAAGGATTTAAAAGTCTTTAAATTCCTAATCTTAATAAAATAAACCTATTAAAAACTTATACAATAAAGAACTTATTATAAATTTTTAGCTAGAATGGAATTTATTTTAACTAAAGGTTGAAAAATGAATGAAAAAATAAGCCAAGATTTAGAAAAATTTGCTAACATACCAAACCTAAAAAATGCCGTAACTTTTTTTGGTTCTGCAAGATTAAAAGAAGATAATTTTTATTTTGCGCAAGCCAAAAAATTAGCCAATTTATGTGTAGAAAATGGCTTTTGTGTTATTAGCGGTGGAGGTGGTGGCATTATGCGCGCAGCCAATGCAGGTGCATTTGAATGCAAAAACAATGCAAATTCTATAAAATCAGTAGGCTTTAATATACTTTTACCTCATGAGCAAAAGCTAAATGATTTTGTGGAATACAATATAACCTTTGAGAGCTTAGCCATACGCAAAATGGCTCTTATTGAAAAGAGTCTAGCTTTTGTGATTTTCCCAGGCGGCTTTGGAACACTTGATGAATTGTGTGAAATTCTTACATTAAAACAATTAGAATTTAAAAAAGATGTTCCTATTATTTTGTTTGGGAGTGAATTTTGGCGAGGTTTTGATGAGTTCGTCAGAAATTCTTTACTCAAACTTGAAGTGATTTCTAAAGGAGATGAGTTAAAGTATAAAATCACTGACGACTTGGATTTTATAATTAATACTTTAAAGGAAATTTAATGAAAATTCTAGTCGCTATGAGCGGTGGTGTTGATAGCACAGTTACTGCTTATAAACTTAAAAATTTAGGTCATGAAGTTATAGGTTGTTATATGAAGCTTCATGGCAAACCAAATTACCATGAAGAAAATATCAAAAAAGTAGAAAAAGTTGCAAATTTTTTGCAAATTCCTTATCATATTTTAGACTTACAAGAAGATTTTAAAAATAAGGTTTATATGCCTTTTGTGGATACTTATAAAGAAGGCAAAACGCCAAATCCTTGTGCTTTATGTAACCGTTTTATCAAACTTGGAAAACTTTTAGAATTTGCTAAAAGTTTAGGTTGCGAAAAACTTGCCACAGGACATTATGCAAGACTTGAAAACAACTTAATAAAAACCGCAGTAGATGAAAGTAAAGATCAAAGCTATTTTTTAGCTAGTGCAGATAAAGAAGCTTTAAAATATCTTATTTTTCCGCTAGGTGAGATGAAAAAAGAAGATGTGAAAAAATTTGCTTCCACTATAGAGGTTTTAAAATCTTTTGCCACTCAAAAGGAAAGTTCTGAAATTTGCTTTGTTGAAGATACTTATGTGCAAGTTTTAGATCAGTTTATGGATACAAAAATTCCTGGAGAAGTATTAGATAGTAGCGGAAAAGTGGTAGGCAAACATGAGGGCTATATGCACTATACCATAGGCAAAAGAAGAGGCTTTGAAGTGCGTGGGGCGCATGAGCCACATTTTGTTTTAAAAATCAATCCTAAGCAAAATCAAATCATCGTAGGAACCAAAGAAGAACTTAAAATCAGTGAATTTAACCTAAAAAATATCAATCTTTTTATAGACGCTAAAGAGCTTGATTGCGAAGTAAAAATCCGCTATCGCTCAAAATCTACACCTTGTAAGGTAGAAATTTATGAAGATAAAAGTGCAAAAATCACTCTAAAAAATCCTGTTTATGGACTTGCTAGCGGACAAATGGCAGTCTTTTATGATTATGATAAAGTCATAGCAAGCGGTTTTATAGAATAATTTCTAGGAATTAATTCCTAGAAATTATTAATAAAATCCTAAAATTTTCCACCAAAAAAGCCCAACAGCTATCATCACTACTATATCAACTATGGAAATCACAAAACCTATACTCCACCATTTTTTAAGAGTTACATAGCCTGTTCCAAAAATAACAGGAGCTGTTCCTGTTGCATAGTGAGTTAATGCCATCATAACATTACCTGAAGCTATCATAATAAAAGCATAAAGAAGTGGTGGTGCTCCTAAAGCAAGCCCTGCACTATAAAAAACAAAAAACATTGCTGATATATGAGCTGTAGTGGAAGCAAAGAAATAGTGTGTATATAAAAAAGCAAGGCTTAAAAATATCATAATAGAAATTTCCCCAAGTCCCATAGCAGAAGCAAATTCGCCTAAAGCTTCGGCTAAAAACTGAGTAACACCAAGTTTACCAAGTAAAGTTGCCATCATTACAAGAGCTGAAAACCATACTAAAGTATTCCAAGCAGCTTTTTCAGCTAAAACTTCCCCAAAAGTTAAAACTCCACTAATCAACACTAAAGACAACCCAAGTAAAGCCACACTAGTCGCATCAAGAGAAATTCCAAAAAACAAGCCCAAAGCTCCAGCCCATAAAAGCAAAAGCAAGACAAAAACACTGAGCATGATTTTTTCACTATTTTTCATTTTTCCAAGTTCTTTTAATTTATCTTTAGCAAAAGCGGAAGCATTGGGCGTAGATTTAATTTCTGGCGGAGAAAGAAAATAAAGCACCAAAGGCATCAAAAGCATAGCAGCTATACCGGGTAAAAACATCCCTAAAGCCCATTGTCCCCAAGTTAAATGCACTTCTAAATTTGTAGCTTGTGCTATAAGATCAACCACCAAAGGATTTGGAGCTGTAGCTGTAATAAACATAGCTGATGAAATAGGATTAGCTTGATAATTTACCAAAGAAAGATAAGTGCCTATTTTATTTTGCGTTCCATCTTCAGGAGTGGATTTAAAACTTCTTGCAATAGCTTGAACTATAGGATTTATGATAGCCCCTGCTCTTGCAGTATTTGAAGGAGTAACTGGAGCTAAAATGGTTTCACAAAAAGCTATAGAATAAGCAATACCTAATGTTTTTTTACCAAAAATACTGATAAAATGATAAGCCAAACGCTCTCCAAGTCCTGTTTTAATAACTCCACGAGCCACGATAATAGAAATAACTATAAGCCAAATAAGAGAATTTTAAAAACCACTTAAAGCGTCTTTTATACCCGTTTTAGATTTTAAATTTGATATAGCAGTATTTACCTTTTCATCTATACTGTTTTGAGATAAAAAATCAAGTGCTAAAGTATTTAAAGCTGAAATTTTGGTCTCATCAATAAGTTGTTGCGTAGAAGTTTTTGAAGTAGCTTTGGTGTAAATTTTACTTAGATTTTCAATTTGATAATTTACATCTGTGCTTGATTTTAAAATTTCATCAACTTTTGCTTTTAAATTTCTACTTATATTAGCATTGATTAAAGCCTGCAAAGTAGCGGCTTCAACTGCCTCATCCATAGTTGTTTTATAAATATTAGAATTATCTCTTAAAACAATTCCCTCAAGAGTTTTTATATGCGTAGCACGCACAGAACTTTGAGTAGTGGTAATGCCACTAAGAGCTACTATGGCAATAGCTATCATACAAACAGCCCCCAAAGGCATTACTTGTAAAATCACTGCCATAATCACAGCAATAAAAAGCCCAAGAAAATGCCAAGAATTATTTTCCAAACCTACAGGAGTAGGTATAAGCCAAAATACAGCTGCAATTAAAATGCACAGCACCAACAAGGAAATTTTCTTTCTATCCATTGTTTATCCTTTGATATTGGTAATGTAATTTATAATACTTAAATTCTAGTTAACTAATATTTTAATAAATCTTAAAATTATAATTTTTAAATAAATTTTTAATTTATTATTACAAATATACATAATTTTTACTTTATAAAAACAACAGTCTAAAAAATGGAGGAAAATTTTAAACGAAGAAAACCTTTCCCCAGATAACTGCGGCACACACTAAAATCAAGTGCTCTGCTGTGTTCCCACCCTGAAGCGGTGCTTAAAAATAGCATTGCACAGGTCTAAGAAAAGGCAATCATATTATAACATACTAGCCTTAAAAAGCCTTGAGTTAAAAACTAAAACACACATGTATAAATAAGTAACAAATTAGCTATATTTTATATAAATTTTTAAAATTCATTTGTAAAATTATTTTTTTATTTTCCAAAAAAGACAATTATAAAGGGTAATTATTATTACAATAAAGGAAAAAAATATGGAAGTTAAATGAAGTAGAGATTTTAGCATTAAAAATATGCAATTAGACAAACAACACGAACTAATTTTTGAAATTACCAATCTTGCAAATGATTTAGCTCTCAAAATTCAAGAAAACAATACACAGTATAAAGATGATCTAAAACAAATTCTTGCAAAACTATTTCAATACATCAAAATTCATTTTAAAGATGAAGAAAAATTTATGGAAAGTATCGATTTTCCTTTGATTGAAGAACATAAAAAATCTCATCAAATATTAATAGAAAAAACTAAAGAGCTTTTAGAGTATTCAGATAATATTGTAAAAATGTCTCAAGAACTTTCCATATTAACCAAAGATTGGATTTTAGATCATTTTGCTAATGAAGATATTATGGATAGCTAATTTTACAAAAAAAGCCCTACACCTTCAAGAAATCCATTATACCTTAGAACAATATATAAAACTAAAATCAATTAAACAAGACCTAAGAGCTGAAAAAACTCATGATTATATTTACAATTGTTCTTTACGTATCCATGCAGTTCCACAGACTATACATCAAGAGCTTGCTAACAAAGAAAATACTTTAAAATGTGAAAAATGTGGACAAATTTTAGTACATTTGGATCATTTTGATCTAAATCAAAATTATGAAAAATTAAACCATATCCTTGAAAGTATAGGAGTGTAACAATGAGCTATGAAATAAAAACTTTAAGAAACTTTCAATCCTTTTGAAAGTTTAAATCACGAACAAGCAAACACAGAACAAATTCTTGATTTTAGGGTTATAGATTTTAAACTTCTGTGTTCTAGTGTAAAACCAGCGAAAACAAAAGCTTATGAAAGAAAGGATTTTGACTTATTTTATGCGGATGATTTTTTTGTAAAAAACTACAATACCATAATACAAAAATTTCTTATAGAAATTTATCCAAAAACCCAAAATTTTCCTTTTACAATCAAACTTAGATCCAACTCCAACCTAACCCATCTAAAAGCCAGTATCAACCTTACAGAAAATTTTAAATATTACCCTAATTTAAAATTTGATATTTTGCAAAATATCTACAAAATAATGATCAAGCAAAAATTTTTAATCTTAAGACTTGATAAAAATTTATTTGACAAGATTGATGATTTTATCTTATCAATACAAAAAAATCCATCTATTAAAGAAATAGAGGTTGAAATTGCCAAAGGTGTAGATAAGATTGAACATAAAAGTGATGAAATTATTTATCATAGAGATGTTAACGAAGAATGTTTTGACGAAAATATTAACTATGATGAAGGAAGTTACTGCAAACCTATTGAAAAAAATGAACTACTTTTTGAATACATTTATAGAATTCTTGGAAAAGAAGGACGAAATTTAAGAGGAGAGATACTTCATTTAAATCCAATAGCCTTTCTTGATAATCCTTTTATCATAAAAGATGAAAGCATTTATACAGAAGAATTAGAAGATAGAATTAAATATTTTAGCGCCAATTATGGATTTTTAAACAAAGAACATACAGGATATTGTATTGCAAATAATTTAAAATTATCACAAATAGGGCTTAAAACAACTGGTTCAATCAAAACAAATACCGATGAAAATATAAACTTAGAAATCACTAATTTTGATATAAGTGATGATGCTATTAAATCAGGTATTGTAAATGTTCAAGCTTCAAATATAAAAGTAAATGGGAGTATTGGAGCAACAAAACTTTATGGAAAAAATATCAGCATCAAAGGCTTAACTCATGCAAAAAGCGAAATTTTTGCACAAGATATTTTTATTACAACACACAAAGGAACTTTGCAAGCTGACACTGTATATATAAAAAATTTAGAAAATGGGACAATTATAGCTAAAAATGTATTTGTTGAAAACTGCATGGGTGGAAAAATAGAAGCAGAAAATATTTATATTTGCAATTTACTAACAGATAATACTTTATATCCAAGAAAAAATCTAATCATAACAAACAATATAAAATTTAAAAACAATATCGTAGTTTCGCCACTAGTTTCTATTGAAAACAACTCAGATACAGAATGCGAAAATCTTAAAAATCTAAGCCTTAAAATAAAAAGTAAGCTTGATGACACCATAAGCAAAATGCAAAATTATTATGATTATCTAATCAAAAATCAAATCAAAATCATCAAACTTCAAAAGACTAAAAATCCTAGTGCCATAGAAATGAAATTTTCAAATCTTTATCACGATATCATAAAAAAATACAATCATCTTAGCATTTCGTATAAAAAACTTATAAAATTAAAATATCAAATTGATGCGAAATTAAATTTCTTAAATGAAATGGTTTACAATGTAAAAATATACATAAAAGCCGAAAATATCGGAGAGGATAATTTTTTAAAATTTTATCCTAAAACAAACACCGACCTTGAATTAAAACATCATATAAATTTAAAAGACTATGAAAAGGTTTTATATCTTGAAAAAGGACAGCAAGTAAGTTATATTAAATCAAGCCATAATTATAACGAAAATGACATAGAAGAAATTAAAATTATTTTTGAAAAATTAGAAAAAGATAATTCCTAAAAATTATCTTTTCATATTAATGGCTTTTTGTATCATCTGATCACTTGTAGTGATACTTTTTGAGCTTGCATCAAAGGCTTTTTGAGTTACGATAAGGTTTGAAAGCTCTGTGCTTAAATCAACATTTGATTGTTCTAAGAATCCGCCTTTAAATTTGGCTGTATTAACAACTTGACCATCTTTCATAATAAAACTTGCATCACCGCTATTTGCCGTTGCTGCAAAAATATTATCTCCCATAGCAGCCAATCCTTGCTCATTGATAAAATTATATAAAGCAAGCTTTCCAACTATGGCGTTTTTACCATTGCTAAATTGCGCAACAATACTTCCATCATCGGATATATTGTATTGTTCAAAAAATCCTTCAGCTACACCATCTTGCTGTGTAACTACATTTTTTTCAACGCCTTCTTTAATATAAATCCCGCTATAACCTGAACCAGGTTTGTTAGCATCATAAGGAGAGCCTAAATCAATATTAATTGTTCCACCATTTGGATTTGCAATGCTTGTAATATTGTTTTGAAGCAAAGCACCATTTTTATCAAAAACCATATTTCCTTCAGTTGGATTGCCTACGGCATTGCCATTAGAATCATAAATTTGTGCAATGGCTTTATATTGTATATTATCGCCTTCTTGCGGTAAAACTCTTTCAAGTGTAACCCTTAAAGTACTTTTGCTTCCATCTGCATTATAAATAGGGGACTCTAAAATATCTTTATTAGCCTTTTGTTGTTCTGTTGAAATTTGAGCTGTATCAAGCTTGATACTATTTTCATCCAAGCCTTTTAAATCAAGCTCATTGCTTTTAAAATTAAAATTTTCATCCAAAGTTGCCTCAAAACTTTTTTTTACCCCATTATCATCAGTAAAATTTAAAATAATCCTATCACCTGCTTTAGCACTAAACACATCTTCTTTGCTAACACTACCGCTAACTACATATTTTCCATCTTCAGTTTTTGTAATGTTAAATTTACTAGGATCAAGATCTACTTTAACTACTTCTGTTGTTGTGTTAGTATTTAAACTTCCACTCCATTTTACATTTTGAGTTACTTGAGGAGGTAAATACATATTCACAGGTACTTTAATAGCCCCTTGAGAAGCGGTTGTGCCTATACTGAAAGAATTATTTGAATTTACAGTAAAACCATTATTTACCGGAGTTCCTGTGTTAAGATAATCCCCCATAAGCCCAGCAACTCTATCGCTATAGTTGATACCGGTAAAAGCAGGATTCATTGTTCCTAAAACAAAATTTCCATAAGAATCCACTAAATATCCATTAGCATCTCTTCTAAATGAACCATTTCTAGTATAGTAAGCATTGCCATCAGCCCCCAAAACTCCGAAAAATCCTTTTCCTTGCAACGCTACATCAAATTCCCCATCACTTGCAACAGGAGAACCTTGCTCGAAAACAATATTAGAAGAAGCGGCTCCAGCACCATATCCACCTTGAGCAGGGTTGGTTGATTGAGTTGTTATGGTAGTATAAAAAATATCCTTAAACTGAGCATCAGAATATTTAAAACCAGTGGTATTAACATTAGCAATATTATTTGCATAAATATCAATACCAAAACTATTAGTTTTAACTCCAGAAACTCCATTATAAAATGAATTCATCATGGTTTATGCCTTTTCCTCTTTATCACCATCTTCTGTAGATCCAGAAGAATCTCCATCACTTGAACCACTATTTGAGTCTCCGCTTGAACCACTTTCTCCAGTAGATGAAGATGAGCTAAGCTTATAATCTGTTATTTCTTGTATTGCATCAAAAGGCACTTCTTGTCCGGCCATTTTAGCTATAGCTTGTCCATCTTTAAATACAATACCCTCTATAGGATATGTACCATAATTTGCAGTGATTTTTTCGCCATTTTTATTGTTATAAACCATTTTAACAGTGTACTCACCATCGCCTGCATAAACCCCATCATTATTTCTTCCTGGCCACTCCATAGTAAATAGACCTTGAGAAATGGATTTAGCATCGCTTTTTTCACTGAAAACAAGTTTATTATTACTATCATAAATTTCTAGCGTAACACCATTTTCATCAGAATCTTCAGGTAAATACATTTTAAGAGCAATAAGCTCATCTGCGCCTGTAAGTTTGATTTTATTATCTGAAACAGTTGCCATTTTACCAATAGCCCCCAAAGCTGAAGTACTCATACTCGTACTAAAAGAATCAGAAAGTTTTTGCATAGTTTCAACCATTTTTTGCATAGTTGTATTGGTATTTTGCTGCATTTCAAGTGCGCTAAGCTGTGAAGTTTGAGTAAGCATTTTATCACTATCCATAGGATCGGTTGGATCTTGATGCTGAAGCTCAATCAAAAGAAGTTTTAAAAATGCATCTTTATCAAGAGTTGCATTAGGGTTACTAACCACTCCTGAATTATTATTAGAATTAGATGAATTGTCTGTTTTAGTTGTACTATTGTTAGTAGTGTTAGCAGTGTTAGTCCAGTTAAGATTACTATTCCAATTTGTTGTTGCCATTATAAAATCCTTTTTATATTAAGTCTTTTTTAATTAAAAGCAATAAGTGTTCCATATTAGAAATACTTCGCTAAAACAAGTTCTAGATTAACTTTTTCACTTTCATTTTTTCCATCTAGAGCATCTTTAAAACCATATCCACTACGATTTTTTCCTTGATTTTGATTTTGCTCTCTTTTTCCTTGATCGCTAAAATTCATTTCAAGTCCAGTAAATCCCATATTTACAAGAGAATTTTTAAACTCGGTTTGATTTTGGATAAATAAATTCATTGCATTGGTATTAGAGTTGAAATTAATATGAAGGTTATTACCTCTTTGTATCAAAGTTACTTCAACTTCTCCAAGATTATTAGGATTTAAAGTGATACTGAGCTTAGTAATAGGTGCTTTATATTGATCTACAGCCTCTTTCAAATCTTGTGAAAAATGCTGCAAAGTCTCTTTAGGAGTGATATTGCGAGCATTATTTTGCGTTACTTTATTTAAATCTTTGACTAAAGAATTTAGCTCATCCAAACTATTTTTATCTACATTTTCACTATGCGTTATTTTTGTTTGTTCTTGAGTAAAAGTTTCTTTATTAGTATTGTTATTAAAATTTGCATTATTCTCTTTGTTTTGAACTACTTGAGTTTTATTTAAATTTTCAAAATTTAATTTTTGATCAAAGAAATTTTGTTTTATATCTTTATTTTCTTTGTTGTTGTTTTTAGGCTCTTTATTTAAACTAAAATCTTTTTGCGTTAAATTTGAAACTAAATTCTGAGTATCTTTGACAATTTCTTTATTTGAATTTTTATCAAAATTTAAATTTTGATTATTGTTCTTTAAATTTTTATTTTGATCTTGTATATTTTCTTGATTTAAATTGTTTTTTTCTTGATTTTTATTTAACTCTTTATTAAAATCTTTATTAAAATCTTTGTTTAAATCTTTGCTTTCTTTATTTAAATCTTTAAGATTTGTAAGCTCCTGAGTACTTGCATTGTCTTTTAGCTCTTTATTTGAATTTTTATCTTGTTTTGTACCATCTTTAATCAAATCTTTAAGATTGTTATCTTTATTTAAATTATCTTGGTTTTTTTTATCTTTTATATTTAACTCTTCTGTTAAATTTTTTACAAGCTCATCATTTTTGATATTTTTTAAAGTATTTTTAACATCTACGGTATCTTCTTCTATTTTTGATTTAACTTTATTATTTTTTTCATGTTTATTCTCTTTAGATGAAAGTATAGAATCTAAATTTTTTAAAGTTTGAGAAAGTAAAGAACCGCTATCTTTAGAATTTGTTTTTTGCGTAGAATGAGTACTTGTAGTATGAGTTGTATTTTGTAAATTGTGATTTAAATTTTTACTTACATTAGAAATTTTACTATTGATAATTTCTTTAAAAACATTATCCACAGCACCTTTAAAAAAATCAGCCTTATCTAAATTTGGAAAAGTTGCTTTAAGATCAAGAAGACGATCTACTTTAATATTTTTTACATTTAAGCCCAAATCTTTAGCTATGTCCAAAAGCTCACTAAGATTTGATGCACCTTTTAAAGCATTAAAATTAGCCTCTGTTTTAATAAGACTAGAAAGCTGAGTAGAAAGATTTGCTAGTTTAACATCTGCTGTATCTGTTTTTAGTTTATCCAACAAAGAAAGAATTTGCATAAAAGAAGCAGATTCGAAAATGCTTATCTTATCACTCTCATCAAAAGCTCCTTTTTGAAGTCTATCCATCGCTTCATTAACAACTTCTTTTTGACTGATCTTCATATGATCAGGTAAAAATTCATTAGTTTCATCGATAGAATTAAGCAAAGAATTTAAAAAACTCTCTGTATCATCTTGAGTTGAATTTTTACTATCACTACTTTCATGTTCTTTATTTTTACTTGTTTTACTAAAAGAACTGCTAGTGGTAGAAGCTTTACTCGGCGTAAGATTTAAAACATCATTTTGCGGAGCTAAATTTGACATCACTTTTCCTTCAAAAAATTATTTTAAAAATTTACCTACCATTACATTAGGAAATTTTTCTTTCAAATAAGAATCTTCATATACTTTAATCATCTTATCTTCATTTAAAGCAGTTAAGATATTTAAAAGCTCTTCTAAATTTTTAGCATTTAAAATTTTCTCTAAATTTTCTTCATTTTCTAAAATTTCTGTAAGCTCACTTGAAATTCTTACCATTTTTTCATTTTCACCTGATCTAAAAGTTTCTAAAAGTTCTAAAACTTGAAGCAAAACTTCATTTTTTCTTTCAGCTAGATCGCTTTTAAATTCAACAAAAATCTCTTCATTTAATGGTTTTGACATTTTAACTTCCTTTTTAAAATTTTAATTTCAAAAGTTTTTGAAGCAAGAAGTGTTCCAAGTTTTGATACTTTGTAGTTTAAGTTAAATTTTTGTATAATCTAAGCTTTTAAAAATTTAGCTTTGGAGAAGAAAATTTGGAAAATATTAGAAATATAGCAGTTATAGCTCACGTTGACCATGGTAAAACCACTATGGTAGATGAATTGTTAAAACAATCAGGCACCTTTAGTGAAAGAGAACAAATTTCAGAACGCGTTATGGATAGCAATGATATAGAAAAAGAACGCGGCATTACCATACTTTCAAAAAACACAGCGATCAATTACAAAGGTACAAAAATCAACATCATAGATACTCCAGGGCATGCTGATTTTGGCGGAGAAGTAGAACGCGTTTTAAAAATGATTGATGGAGTTTTGCTTTTAGTAGATGCTCAAGAAGGCGTTATGCCACAAACTAAATTCGTAGTTAAAAAAGCTTTATCTTTAGGGCTTAAACCTATAGTTGTAATCAACAAAATCGACAAACCAGCTGCTGATCCTGAAAGAGTGATCAATGAAATTTTTGATCTTTTTGTAGCCCTAGATGCAAATGATGAGCAACTTGACTTTGCTATAGTTTATGCTGCAGCAAAAAATGGTTATGCTAAGCTTGATCTAAACGATGAAAGTGATAATATGGAGCCACTTTTTAAAACCATACTTGAACGCGTTCCAGCACCAAGTGGTACAAATGACAATCCTTTGCAACTTCAAGTTTTCACTTTAGGGTATGATAATTTCGTAGGTAAAATAGGTATTGCTAGAATTTTCAATGGGGTTGTGAAGAAAAACCAAAGCGTAATGCTTGCAAAAGCTGATGGCACCAAAGTAAATGGTAGAATTTCAAAACTCATTGGTTTTATGGGCTTAGAAAAAATGGATATTGAAGAAGCAGGAAGTGGAGATATTGTAGCTATAGCAGGTTTTGAAGCTTTAGATGTGGGCGATAGCGTTGTAGATCCAAACAATCCTATGCCACTTGATCCTTTGCACATTGAAGAGCCGACTTTAAGCATAGTATTTTCTGTAAATGATGGACCATTAGCAGGAACTGAGGGAAAACATGTAACTTCAAATAAAATTGCTGAACGTTTAGAAGCTGAAATGAAAACTAATATTGCTATGAAATACGAAAGCACAGGCGAAGGTAAATTTAAAGTAAGTGGTAGGGGTGAACTTCAAATCACTATTTTAGCTGAAAATATGCGTCGTGAAGGTTTTGAGTTTTGCATGGGAAGACCAGAAGTTATTGTAAAAGTTGAAGATGGAGTTAAAACAGAACCTTTTGAACATTTAGTTATCGATGTGCCTGAAGAATTTAGCGGTGCGGTAATAGAAAAACTTGGCAAAAGAAAAGCTGAAATGAAAACCATGGCACCAACAGGCGATGGACAAACAAGACTTGAGTTTGAAATTCCAGCACGTGGACTTATAGGTTTTAGAAGTCAGTTTTTAACTGATACCAAAGGCGAAGGCGTGATGAATCATAGCTTTTTAGAATTCCGTCCTTTTAGCGGTGCTGTTGAAAAGCGTAATAATGGAGCGTTAATTTCTATGGAAAATGGAGTGGCTTTAGGGTATTCTTTGTTTAACCTTCAAGAGCGTGGAGTGCTTTTCATAGAGCCTCAAACTAAAGTTTATACCGGTATGATTATAGGTGAGCACTCTCGTCCAAATGATTTAGATGTTAATCCTATTAAAGGAAAGAATCTTACCAATGTAAGAGCAAGTGGAAGCGATGATGCAATCAAGCTTGTTCCACCTAGAAAATTAAGTCTTGAAAGAGCACTAGAGTGGATAGAAGAAGATGAGTTAGTAGAAGTTACTCCGCAAAATATTAGAGTTAGAAAAAGATATTTAGATCCAACTCAAAGAAAAAGAATGGAAAAAGCAAAATCTTAATGGATTTAAAAAGCTTAGAAAATAATAGACTTTATATACTTAAACGCTTAGGAATCTTAAAATTCCTAAGCATTATCGAAGCCTTACTTGTAGGTTTTTTAGCCTTTGTTTTTATAAGAGATGCCTTAATCGCAGTAATTTTAGCTGTTTTTGTAGGTGTTTTTTTCTTTCGTTTTACAGCTAAAAAACTAAAACTCGCACAAAAAGAATTACAAATTAATGCTTTAAATTTATTTTTGCGTCGTTTTGGGGCAAAATTTAAAAAGCAAAGTTTAAGCCAAAAAGACTTTTTAAAATTAGAACTTACAAAGGATTTGAAAGAATTTAAAAGTCAAAACTGTTTTGAATTTAAGGATTTTAAAATTTATGATATTCAGTTTTTGGACGAAAATAAACGCTTTTTTTGCGGAATTTTGCTCGAAATTTTAAGTGCAAACAAAAATCCTAGCTTTGAAAATGAAGAGCAAATTTATATCAAACTTCAAGATAAAAATTTCACTTTAAATCATATCTTTTCTAAAGAAAATCATTATCTTATTGCTACTTTAAGCAATCCTTTCTTTATAGATATAAAAAAAGATTTAGAAAGCAATTTCAAAGATTTAGAAAAAAATCTAAATTCTATAAAAAATAAATTATTTAAATAATTAATATAAAGTTAATATTATAAAATTTTAATTAATATTAATTATATACTTTAAATATATATTACTTTTAGTAACACTTTAAAATTTAATTTTATTTAAATTATTCTTATTATGCTTAATATTTAAGAAAAAATACATTAAAATCAATTTGAACTGCAAATAAAAAGGAGGAAAATCATGAAAAAACACATTTTATTGCTTGGCTTATGTCTTAGTTTAAGTCTTAGTGCTAAAAGCGTGAGTGATTACAAAGTAGGAGAAGAATTAAGCGACAAGGAAGGAGTAGAGTATTTTAAGGAGCTTTCCAAAAGACCTGTGCAAGAATGGCCAAATAAAAATTTAAGCATCAATGATGTTCCAAAAGGCAAGCAAGGGGATTTAATCCGTTATGGCATAGAGCTTTTAAGCAAGACAGAAAGCACTCTAGGGCCCTATAGCAAACTAAAAAAGACAAGCAACGAAGTAAATTGTATTTCCTGTCACATGGACAATGACGGCAATGGTTTGCCAGGGACAAAAAAATATGTTATTCCATTTTTAAATGTCCTAAACAATTATCCAAGACTTGACATAGAAACGATGAAAATCATCTCTGTTGAAGATAGAATTCGCGGAATGGGCGGAACTGACTCTCATAGATTTCCTAATGATTCTAAAGAAATGAAAGCAATTTTAGCTTATTTTAAATGGCTAAAAGAAGCTTATGGCATCAAAGACGGCGTAAAGCTTGAAGGAGATTTTTTCGCTAAGATGAATTTTCCAAATCGCCCAGCTGACCCTGTGCGTGGAAAAAAACTCTTTGAAGAAAATTGCGTTGCTTGCCATGGCGAAAGAGGACTTGGGGTAAAAAATGATAATTATGAACAAGGTAGCGGACATTTATATCCATCTTTACTTATCTATCCTGATGGTGGACACATGGCTATGATACCATTTTTAGCAAGATTTTTAAAATCAGCCATGCCTTTTGGTGCGAGTGCAGATAATCCTATATTAAGCGATGAAGATGCACTAGATATAGCAGCTTATGTCAATACAGGTTTTGTAAGAATGCCTATAACCACTACAGAAAATCGTGCAGGACTTGATACAGCTTATAGCAAATCCCCATCATTAAAACCTGAGTATTTTGCCTCACCACAACAAAATTTAGACCCTAAAGAATACATAAAAGTAAAATACGGACCTTGGAAAAATCCAAATCACTTCCCAGGAGAATGATTAATTTTGGGCTAAGCCCAAAATTAATCCTCATCTTTGGCTAAATTTTCAAGACTTTTAATCCCTTCTTCGCCTATCAAATTTCCACCTTGTAAGTCGCTAAATATCGCATTTAAAGAACTCACTATGGCAGTGGAATTAAAACTTAGATTTTCTATAGCTCTTTCTCTTTTTTTCCATATATTTTGCAAAGCCCTTTTTTCAGCTTCTAACTCTTCTTTCATATTTTGGTAAGTTTTGAGTATAAAAGTGATTTGCGTGTTAAATTCCTTAGAATTTAAGTATTCGTATAAAATGTGATTTTTTTCATCTTTGTTTTGTAGGGCATTTTTGAGTTTATAAGCGTTTATAATGCTTTCTCTAAGCACTGCTAAAACACCTTTGAATTCATTAAAAGTACAGATCAAAATTCCTTCTTTAAAATGCGTTTTTTCTTTATCTTTTGGCATAGTTTTTGTGATCAAAACCGCTATATCACTTTTTGCGGCTATACTGTCTAGTTTAAGTTTATCAAGCCATTCTTTATTAAATTCTTTAGTGCGTTTACTCTCATACAAAATACTTCCGCAAATATTTCCAAAATTATCCTTTACTATATGCAGACAATCAGCTCCATTTACGCCCTTTGGCACTTCTTTTGCTTCATCACTTAAATACTCACTTTGTATGTATTCTTCTATGAGTAGTTCAGCTGCTTCGCCTTGGAGTTGCTGTGAACCTTGTTCTATCCTGCGTTGTGCGTCTTCTAGCTTTTGGGCTACGCTTTTAAAATTCGTTTCTAGTTCTTTGTATTTAAGATCTTGCTCTTGAGTACTTTTTTGAAATTCAAGACGCATTTTTTCTCTTTCAAATTCCAAATTTTTGTTTTCTTGTTCTTTAAATTCTTTAAAAGCCTCTTCTTTGGCTTGAAATTTCAATCTTTCTTCATTTTCTTTTTGCTCTCTTTTGAGTCTTTCATTTTCAGCCTTTATGCTTAAAAACTCGCTAAGCTCTTTGCTTTTTTTCTCGAGTTCTTCTTGCATGATTTTCATTTCATTTTCATGCTCTTTGTTAAATTTCTCGCTGAATTCTTTTTGGAAATTTTGCTTTTGTATAAGAAGTTCTTGTTCAAATTTTTGCTTTTCCAAAAGAAGCTTTTGGCTTACTTGCTCGCTTATGAGTTTTTCTTGTTCTATCTTTTGAGTTTTTAAATCATTTAAAGCTTTGGTGTATTCAGCTCTTTTAGCATTTACCTCATCATCAAATTCTTTTTTGTGTTTTAGCATTTCTTGCTTAGCTTTATCTAAAATTTGAGCATATAAAGCAGTACTGATATCGATAAAACTTCCACAACTTGGGCATTTGATTTGTTCATTTTGGTTTAAATTTTGCATAAAATTTCCTTAGAATTTTTCCCTAAATTTAACATAGAAAAACAAAGATTATTCTAAGATTGACTTGTTAAAATCATTCTTTTAGAATAATTAGGATTACAAATGCAAAAACACACCAAAATTCACGGCTTTGCCAAATTTAAACTTATCATTATCCTTGCTTTGATGTCAAGCATAGCGCCACTTTCTACAGATATGTATTTACCCGCACTTTCTCATGTAAAACAAAGCTTTCAAACTAATTCTTTTTTAACCCAACTTAGTATCGCAAGTTTTTTTATCGCTTTTGCTTTAGGACAGCTTATATATGGGCCTTTAAGTGATATTTTTGGGCGTAAAATTCCAGCTTTGGTAGGGATATTTTTCTTCATCGTTTCGAGTTTGTTTTGTGTGATTATCGATGATATTTATGCTTTTATCGCTTTGAGATTTTTTGAAGCACTTGGGGGTTGTGCAGGTGTGGTTATCGCAAGGGCTATTGTCAATGACTTGTTTGAGATCAAAGAAGCTGCAGGGATTTTTGCTTTGATGATGGTTTTTAGTTCTCTTGCTCCCATGCTTTCGCCAACTTTTGGGGGAATTTTACTAGAGTATTTTTCATGGCATAGTATTTTTGCGACTTTGTTTGCTTTGGGAATTTTGCTTTTTTTGATGATACTTTTTGGTTTAAAAGAATCCGCACCTCATCTTAAAAACAAAAAATTTTCCCATCATGAAGCGATGAAAAGCTACAAATTTGTTTTAAGCGATAAACGCTTTTTAGTTTATATACTATGTGCTTCTTTTGCTTTGGCGGCGATGTTTGCTTATATCACAGGATCAAGCTTTGTTTTTACGCAGTTTTTTAGCTTAAGTGAGCAAAAATTTGCCCTGCTTTTTGGGACAAATGCTTTAGGTTTTGTCATCTGTGCAAATATCAATGCAAGATTGGTTTTAAAATACGAAAGCGAAAAAATCTTAGCAAAAGCTTTGATGATAATGTTTATATCGACCGTGATTTTACTTGTAAATGCTTTTTTTCACCCAAATTTCTTGCTTTTTGAGCTTAGTATTTTTACAAGTATCGCTATGCTTGGTTTCATCGCACCCAATACCACGACTTTGGCTATGGCAAGGTTTAAAGAACATAGCGGAACTGCTTCTGCGGTGCTTGGAACGGTGCAATTTGGTTTTGCAGGGCTTATTTCTTTTGTGGTTGGAGCTATTAACGCAAATACACCGATAATCCTTGCTTTTGTAATGTGTGCTTGCGTATTGGTTGCAAATATGATATATTTTCTAATCAAAATAAAGGAGAAAAAATGAAAACAAATAATATCTTTATGGCTTTAGCCATAGTTTTGGCAAGTTTGATTCTAGCTTTTGGATTTAACAAGGCTTTAAGTGATTTTAAAACACTTGAAAGAAGTGTAAGCGTAAAGGGTTTAAGTCAAAAAGAAGTCGAAGCGGATACTTTGATACTTCCTATAAAATTCACAAGATCAAATAACAATCTTACAAATTTATACGAAGAACTAGAGCAAGATAAAGAAAATATCATCAAATTTTTAAAAGAACAAGGCGTAAAAGAGGATGAGATCAACTACAACTCGCCAAATATCATAGATCGTTTAAGCGATCCTTATAGTAACGACACTCAAGCTGCATACCGATACATAGGCACTGCGAATTTACTCATCTATACTCAAAATGTAAAGCTTGGAAAAAGCATACTAGAAAAAATTTCAAGTCTTGCAAAATTTGGTATAGTAACAAAAATCGATGATTATGATATAGAATACCTTTACACGAAGCTAAATGAGATAAAACCACAAATGATAGAAGAAGCAACGCTCAATGCTAGAAATGCAGCGATAAAATTCGCACAAGATTCAAACAGCCATCTAGGCAAGATAAAAAAGGCTTCTCAAGGACAATTTAGCATCAGCAACAGGGACAAAAACACCCCTTACATCAAAACCATAAGAGTGGTTTCTACTATAGAATACTACTTAAAAGACTGATGATGAAATTTCAAGCTAAGCTTTAAGGCCTAGCTTGGGACTATGGAATTTTTTCGTGCGGTTTTTTGGAGCGAGAAAAGGACTAAAGCTAAAAGTATGGTATAAATCGTAATCAAAGCATTTTCAAAGCCATTATAACTCTTATCACCTATAATATTTACTATTCCAAAAATTATTTTCGGCATATAACATATCACCCATAAAACTACAATCAAATTAAGATACACAAAAAAATCAAATTTTTTTATACATCCAAACCAATACAAACAAAGCAAATTAAAAACACCAACTATACTTAAACATACTCCGTATTGATTTAAAGCTTTTAACAAGCTAATATCCTGAATCATTCGTGAAGCAAAATACAGTAAAGCGAACAAGCCTATCACTACAACCAACCATTTTAAATTTAAAAGCAAATCTGTATGATGATCACAAAGCTTGCGATAAAAGACAAGTTGCCATCGTTCTATTTTTTCTTTTAAACTTTTGTTTTCTTTATGTTTTAATTCTAATTCTCTGGCATAAAGCTCTTGAGCTCTTAATTCTGAAGCGTCAATTAGATTATGATGAGCTATACGATTGCTTTTTAATTTTCTAAATAAATCTCTATAATTTAATAATTTATCATATTCTTGTGTTTTTTCAATCTCATCAAATTTATATTCTATATATTTATGTTCTATATTAAATTGATCAGAAAAAGTACAGTTTTCAAAATTTGGCTTACAATTATTATCAAAACTAATATTATCAAAACTAACTATATTGTTAAATATAACATTTTTAAAATTTAAAGTATTAATATTTAAATTTTCAAAATTTACAATGCCTTTAAAATTAACATTATTAAAACTAACATTGTTGTGTAAATTTACGAATTCAACATTATTTTTAAATTTTGCCATTTTAAAATTTATTTGAGTATTAATTTTTGTTTTATTAAAATAAACCTTATCTTCAAATACAACTTCTCTAAAATTATTTGCAATTTCATTATCTAATTTTGATAAAAACTTAGTTTCAGCAAATCTAATCTCACCTTTAAAACGAGAAATCTTAAAATCTATTTTTGAAACAATTTTTGCTTTATAAAAATTAGTTTTATTATAAAAAATAGTTTCACTAAAATTATTTTCAATAATTTTATGATTATTACATTTTGCTAAAAATTCAGTTTTTATAAATCTAGCATTTTCTTTAAAAATTGAAATTGTAAAACTGACTTTTGATTCAAATTTTGCTCTTCTAAAAGTAACATTATTACAAAATTTTACTTCTTTAAAATTATTTTCAATAATTTTATGATTATTACATTTTGCTAAAAATTCAGTTTTTATAAATCTAGCATTTTCTTTAAAAATTGAAATTGTAAAACTGACTTTTGATT
>NZ_RYXZ01000007.1:97322-113650 GCF_004378845.1 Campylobacter sp. CH278
ACATTTTGCTAAAAATTCAGTTTTTATAAATCTAGCATTTTCTTTAAAAATTGAAATTGTAAAACTGACTTTTGATTTAAATTTTGAAGCATTAAAATCGACACATTTTTCAAAAATACATTTTATAAATTTGACTTGATCTTGAAAAATACATTTTTTAGCAATTAATTTACATTTGAAATCGCAATTTAAAAAATATATAAAAAAATTATTTGTCTTAGAAAAATAAATTTCTAAAATTTCACTATTTTTTATAATTAATCTTTTAATGCCTTTTTCTTGTAAAATATTAAAATCTATTCTTTCTATACTGATATTTTCTAAAACAATTTCTTTTTTAATTAAATCTATATTTTCCACACCATTTATAGTAAAAATTCCATATTGTGCTAATTTTTCATCAAATTCTTTCATTTTAACCCTTTACTTAACCTTTCAACTTGGTACTATGGAATTTTTTCGTGCAGTTTTTTGGAGTGAGAATATACAAAGCAAAAGTATAATGCTATATAAAACACTAGTGGATTTTATGATGTTTTGGATAATTTCATCTTGATTTATCACTTCCAAAATCCCTTCAAAACTTGATTTAAATTTCAAAAGAGCCAAGACACTTTTTAATTTATCTTGACTGTCTTTTTGATCAAAAAGAGCCATTTGCTCAGGTGATAGTTTTTCAGATATAGAAAAATTACTTTTTATCGCATATAAAATATCTATTTCTTGACTAAAATTTAATTTTAAAAATTTATTAAGTTGAGCAGATACAACGCTATTGTTGTTTTTATTGTCTATCTCTTCTATGATATTTTTTACATTTGATGTGTTATTTTCTAGTTCATTTAAAACCTTTTTATAATCACTTTCATATTTATCATTATACACTTTAGATAAAATTTCTTTTAATTTTTCTTTATTTGCCATTATCAAAGCTTTAGCTGAATTTAACTCTGTAAAAGAAATATTTTGATCTTTTAAATGGAGATTAAAATCATTTTGCAATATGCTTGCTAGATTTACAATAGCACTCGCATTTAAATCATTTAAACTTTTTTCAAATTGACTTTCATAAAGCTTATCTGATGAAAAAATTCCTACAAAAGGATTGATAAGTTGTGGTTTTAAAATAATAACTACAATCAAACAACCATAAGCTACCAATCTTAAAATAAAAACAAAAAGTTTAATCTCGCAGAGAAATAAAAGATAGAAAAATAATATACTTGCAAAATAAACTAAGAAACAAAAGGTTGGAATATATACAGGCAATAAAAACGACATCATCAATATTATAAAGATGCCAAAAATACCGAAAAACAAAATACTGCCTTGCTGATACAATTGTCTTTTGACATTAAAAAACACCATAATCAACGCAAACAAAATAAAATAATTTGCTATAATTATCGATACTGAATTAAAGGATGATATAAAATTTATGGTTTTTGAAAATACAAAACCCATAAAAGCATACAATGAAATCATTAAAATCGTAAAATTTAAAATTTTTAAGAAATTTGTATGGTGATTGCTAGTATTCCTATAAACTTGCAACAAAACACAATCAAACCACAAAGTAAAATCTAGCATCTTTCTTCCGGAAACTATCAATTTTCTTTTAATTTTATTAAATTTTATCCTCCAAAAGATTATAAATTTATTTATATCTAAAGGATAAAATGATTTTAGAATAAATGTCAAAATTTTATATATAAAAAATACAACATAAACACAATAAAACATTATTGTAAAAAATGGAGCGACCAAAACTAACTCAATAATTATTAATATATTTACAGATAAATATCCAATTGTTTTTAATAAAAATATTATAAGAGATATAATTTTTGAATAATTAAATTTTTCATAATCCTTAGGATTATATACTTGATTTTTAGATTCTTTTTTTAAATTGTCATTTTTATTTTTACTTAATTGAATTTCCAATTCTTTCTCTTTCGCATAAAGTTCTAATTTATGCCATTCTTGAGCTTCTAAAGTATTATTTTGATTTATCAAAACATCTTTTATAACCCTAAAAGAATCTTTTAAATTTTTAGCACATCTTAATTTATGCTCATTTTCAATCCTATAAAGCTCTTTTTCATCTTTTTGTATTTTTTCATTATTTTTAATTGCGTTTTTATAATTTCCATCTTGATAATTATCTTTTATATATTGTTCTAATGATTTAAAATCTAATTTGTCTATATTTACATTTGTTAAATTTACAGCTTTTGGTTCTTTAAAATAACAAGCACTGAAATTTGGAGCTTTTTCAAATCTCACTCCATAAAAACTAGCAGTTTTTTCAAATTCACACTCATGAAAATCAGCGTAATCTTTAAATATAGAATTATCAAAACGAGCTTCATTTTTAAAAGAACCTAACATAAAAAATGATTTATAAAAAGTACAATTTTTTATTTTAATACTTGCCAAATATTCTTTAACATTAAAATAAAAAACATCTTTAAAAATGCAACCATTAAATTTTATTTCAGCATTAATATTAACTTTTCCAATGTCAATATTCTCATTAAATTTACAATCAAAAAAATATAATTTATTATTTAATTCAAATGTATTATTGGTAACCAAATCATTATTTAAGCATATATAATCAAATTCACAATTTTCAAAAATTAAAAAGCTATTGCTTGTTTTATATAAGCAAAAATATTCAAGACAGCCAAATTTGCAGTTAGTGAATTTAATTTCATATTTAAAATCTGTATCTAACAAGCCCGTAGAAAAAAAATCAAATTCTTGATTACTTATGTTTACACCATTGCATTCCACGGTCGGATAATGTATTTTTTCTTTATCAACTCCGCATATTTTAGAAACTATTTCAACGCCTTTTTCTGCTTCTTCTGGTGAAATTAAATCATCTCTTCCTTTATACATATTATTTCCCTTCTATGATTTTTATTTCTTCTTCAGTTAAGTTATAGAGTTTATAAACGATGGAATTGATTTTATTTTCTAGTTCTTGGGTGTTTGCGTTTTTGTCTTGTTCTTTGGCTTTTAAAATCTCATCGACTAAATTTATAAGCTCATTGGCTAATTTTTCATTTTTTGAATTTATTTTTGGTATAGGAAGTCTTTCTATTTTATCTTTAGCTCCATAAGCATAAGAACCTGTTTGTATTAAATTTGTTTTTAAAGTAATTAGCCATTTATAACAATTAGAATTCATAAAAGCTAATATATACTTCAAACTAAAAACATCTAAAGTCATCATAAACAAAGAATTATTAAAAAATATATGTTCTTTAATATAAGAAAATAAATATTCTCCGCTTACTGGGTTCCAAACTATCTTTTCCTTTTCAAATTCATCTAAATAAGCACAATTTCTAAGATTATAAGGAGTCAAGCCTTTATCAGCTCTTTTTTCTAATTGTGGATAAAATTCATCAAAATGCTTTTTTAAACTAGGATAATGCTTTATATTTATCGCTTCTACTTTTTCTCCATTTTGATTTTTGTAACCATTGTGAGTATTTATCACCCAAAGTCCCGCCCACTCGTAACTATATCTTTTTATATCGCGTCCGCGTAGCATTTTGCGTATGAGTTTGGCGGTGCGTTCTTTTTCGGCTTCATCTTTGCAATTTGCTAAAATTTCATTTCTTTTTTCAGTAGTGATGATAAAGGCTTCGTTATAGCCTGTTTTTATCCCATAGTTGATATTAAGCCCATACCATTCTTTAAGCGGAGTTCCTATGCGTTCTATCTTGGCCTTTAAAGCACTAGTATTCTCATCACTAAAAGTGAAGCTTTCTTTGCTTAAAGAATTTTGCGAAAATTCTGCAAAGTCCTTATATAAGCCAATGTCATAAGCACAAGTTTTTAAAATTTCATTGCTTAGGGCAAGGTATTTGAATTTATTATCTTTGCTTTTTGATTTTTCAAAACAAAGTATGGAAGTATCCACTGTAGCACTATCAAAAACTTTTATACCATTTAAATCAGTGTATTCTAAAAACTTAACATTTTTAAGCAAAAATTCACGCAAAGCTTCCCCATATCCTGCACGCGTGTATTTGTTAGAAGTGATATAGCTCAATACCCCCCCCCCTATCTTTTAAAACATTAAATCCTAGTTCATAAAAATAAGTATAAATATCGCTCGTGCCTTTATAAACCTTATAATTTTTAGCTAAATGGGGCTTGAGTTCTTTAAGCTCCTCTTGTCTTATATAAGGTGGATTGCCGATGATGAGATCAAAGCCTTTGAAATTTCCATCATCGTCCAAAATTTCAGGGAATTCAAAACGCCATTCAAAAGGGTGATTGCTTTCTAGGTTGAAGATATTGTCGTATTCTTTTTTAAGATTTGCAAATTCTTTTGTGGCTTCTTTTTCATCAAAGTCAAAAAGAGTCAAATTCGCACTAACAAAGAATTTCAAATTTTCATCATCTACGGCTAAGAAATTTCCGTATTTTTTAGAGTATTTTTCACATTTATCATTAAAGCTTTTCATTTCTTTTTTAAATTTATCCGCAAAGCAGAAATTTTTAAAAGAAATTTTGAGATTTTTTATCTCTTGGTTGATGTGGCTTTTATCTGTGTAAAAGCCTTCTTTATAGTCTTTTACTATGCGTTTGTATTTGTTAATGCGTTCTTTGATGTTAGGATAGTGGTTTAGGCTTTTGCCTGTTTCAAAGTAAGATACCAAAGAATTTCCGCATTTTATGTTTATATCGATGTTTGGCAGGGTTTTAAGATCGTGATAATTCTCATCATCAAAGCTTTGATAAAAACTATGTTTTAAAAGCTCTATCCAAAGCCTTAGCTTGGTGATCTCGCATGAGTTAGGGTTGATATCGACTCCAAAAAGGTTGTTTTCTATGATGTCTTTTTTGGTATGAAAAAGTTCTTGCTGGATAAGATGGGCTTTATCTTTAGGTGTTTTTGGGCGTTTATACTCTATAAACTCACCTTTTCTACCCGTGATGAGAATTTCATCGTTTTGCACTTCTAGATAAAATTCTTCATCAAAAAGATTTATCTCATCATAAATGCTTAACATAACATTTAAAGCAGAAACCAAAAAATGCCCGCTTCCCACTGCAGGATCGCAAATTTTTATAGAGTTTAAAAGCTCTTTTTGTGCTTTTTTGTCTTCTTTTCTTAAAGACTTTCTTAGTTCGCTTATATCTTTAGCATCAAGATCAAATTGAGCGTTGAATTTATCAAGCACAACTTTTGTGATGCTTTCTTTACACATATAAGAAGTGATAAAGCTTGGCGTGTAAAAGCTCCCTTCTTTGTAGCCATTGAGTTTTTCAAACACATTTCCTAAAACGCTTGAGCTTATGAGTTCTTTTTGGCTTAAAATTTCGCTTTGCTCATCATCACTACCAAAATCAAAGCTATCCAAAAATTCAAACAAGTATTCTAAAAGCCCCACTTGTCCTTTTTTAGCCTTGCATTTATCATCTTTTAGCACAGTGTTTTTATAGTAAAAAAGCTTTAAGTCATTGCTTAAGCTTGAAATTTCAAGTGTGTTTTCTATGCTTTGTTTTTCAAACAAAGAAGAATTTAAATAAGGCAGATAAGCAAATTCGCTTTTCTTTCTCGTACTTTTTTCTTTGGCTAAAACTTCAAAGAAAAGTTCGCTAAGCTTGTCAAAATCAGGGATTTTTTTGAAATTTAAAAATTTCAAATTTTTATCATCATTAAAACGCACCAAATTTGACTCTATAAGCTTTAAAAACAAAATGCGATTAAGCCATAAGATCAAAAGTTTTAAGATGGTTTCAAAATTTTCTTCTTTAAGCTTAGAGTTTATAGCGGTGTAGAAAGTTCCTTGCTCTTCTTTGCTTTCTTCACTTTTTGCGATGATGAGTTTTGAGTTTTGTTTGCTCTCATAAAGCCCTAAGATGTATAAAAGTTCTTTGTAAAAAGCGTTGTTGAGTGAATTTGCATCGTTAGGGTTAAACTCACCTAGCAAACAATCTTTGCTAAAAATTTTAAACAAAGGCTTAAGCTTACCAAAGCTTAACTTATCTTGTTCTAAGATAGGTTTTAAATCCACAAAAAGCCCTTTTAAAGTGCTATCGCCATTTAAAATCTTTTCAAATTCTTGATAAATTTCATCGGTATTGCCTTTAAAAAGCGAGTTTTTGCTTTCAAAATTTTCAAAAGCTTCTTTAAAATACTTGTTTTTGTTAAAAAGCTCTTCAAACAAATCCGCCTTAAAGATAAAAAAGCTATAAAAATCCGTGATGATGATGTGCTTAAGCGATGAATTTAACGCTTTTCTTTCACGAAGATAGTATAAAATACACTCATGCAAAGCCTTGCAATTAGGTTTGCTTGGGCTAAAAAATTCTCTAGAATGAGGCAGTTTTGCTTCGATGATGACTTGGGTAAGGCCATCTTTTTTTAAGGCCAAGTCTATACCGCTGTTGCCTTTGTGTATGCTTTTGACTTCGCATTGAAAAGATAAATTTTCAAAAAATTTGCTAAGAGCATTTGCTACAAGGGAATCTTCGTTGTTTTTGAGATTGTTTTCTAAATTTATTTTGTAGTCTTTTAAAGTTTTGATAAATTCGTTTAATTCTGTTTCTAAGATAGGCTTTTTGCGGTGGTAGGGATTTAAAAATTCTTTTTCATTTATAGCTTCAAATTTCATATTGCACTTTCAATAAATTTTAAATATTTTAGCAAAAAAATCTCAAGTTTGGTATAAAATTTAAAAGTTACTTTTTGTAATTTTATAAAAAAATAATTATATAAAATGAGAATATTTGATACAAAATTTTAAAATTTTAAATATTTTTATAAAAATATATCATTTTTTAAATTTATCAATACCCCTAGTTTTGTTACAATAATTCTATATATCATTAAAAAGGAGTAAAATGCGTTATTTTGCTATATTTGCGATTTCAATCACGCTAAGTTTTGGTGCAGCTAATCCACCTATACAAGATAGAACGGGCACAGGACTTGTTTTATCAAGTCATGAACTAGCCAATAAAATAGGCAAAGAAGTTCTTGACAAAGGCGGAAATGCCATAGATGCAGCTGTAGCAGTAGGTTATGCTTTGGCTGTAGTGCATCCTGCAGCAGGAAACATAGGTGGTGGTGGCTTTGCAGTCATTCATCTAGCCAATGGAGAAAATACCACGCTTGATTTTAGAGAAATGGCACCTTTAAAAGCAAGCAGAGATATGTATCTTGATAGCAAAGGAGAAGTTATAAAAGATGCTTCAACTATAGGTTATCTAGCTGCTGGAGTACCAGGAACGGTTAAAGGTATGAGTGCTATGCTTGATCGCTACGGCACTATGAAACTAAAAGACTTGATGGCTCCTGCTATAAAACTAGCTGAAAAAGGTTATCTCATCAACGATAGACAAGAACAAACCATGCTAGAAGCTAAAGATATGTTTAAAGAATTTCCTAGTTCAAGCAAATATTTCCTTAAAAAAGATGGCAGCACTTATAAAAGCGGGGATTTGTTTGTCCAAAAAGATCTAGCAAAAACTTTAAAACTTATCGCAAAGGAAGGTCCTGATGCTTTTTATAAGGGAAAAATCGCTGATTTAATAGCAGCGGATATGGCTAAAAACAAAGGCATTATCACTAAAGAAGATCTAGTACAATACCAAGCTATTTGGAGAAAACCTGTAGAAGGCACTTATAGGGGTTATGATATCATTTCCATGTCACCACCTAGCAGTGGGGGTGCTCATATCATCGAAATTTTAAATATCATGGAAAATGCCAATATAGAAAATTTAGGCTTTGCAAGCTCTAAAACTTTACACATAATGACTGAAGCTATGCGTCAAGCTTATGCGGATAGATCAGAATACATGGGCGATCCTGATTTTGTAAAAATCCCACTTGATAAACTTACAAGCAAAGAATACGCCAAAGAAATTTATGCAAAAATTCCAAAAGATAAGGCTTTGCCAAGCTCAAAAGTAAAACCTGGTTTAGGGCAAATTCACGAAGGACATAATACCACTCATTATTCTGTACTAGATAGCAAAGGCAATGCTGTAAGCATTACCTATACTATCAATGCGAGTTATGGTTCGGGCGCTGCGGTTGAAGGGGCAGGGTTTTTACTCAATGATGAAATGGATGATTTTTCAATCAAACCAGGCGTGCCAAATTTATACGGACTTGTAGGCGGAGAAGCTAATGCTATAGAACCTAAAAAAAGACCTTTAAGCTCTATGAGTCCAACTATCATACTAAAAGATGGAAAAGTATTTATGGTAGTAGGTAGTCCAGGTGGTTCTAGGATCATCACGACAGTTTTACAAGTGATTTCAAATGTGATCGATCATAAAATGGATATATCAACAGCGGTAGAATCTCCAAGATTTCACATGCAGTGGCTACCTGATGAAATCAGAACAGAGCCTTTTGGAATCATCAAAGATGTGCAAAACAATCTTGAAAAAATGGGCTATAAAATCACAAAAGAACCTTATATGGGTGATGTAAATGCTATCATGGTCGATCCAAAAACTGGAAAAATCGTAGGCTCTATGGATTCAAGAAAAGAATTCTAACTTCTTATTTACCCTTGAAATTTCAAGGGTAAATTTATACAGGATTTTTAAGTCTTCTTTTAAAAAATGCTCCTAAAATTAAAATCACTGTAAAAGCAATGAAAAAATATAAAAATTTAGGCACAGGCACAGGATCTCCTGCTGCATAAGAATGCAATCCTGAAAGATAGAAATTTACCCCAAAATAAGTCATCAAAATAGAATAAAATCCTATAACACTCGCACTTGCAAAGGCGTAAGGATTGTTAAATTTTGAGATAAATCTAAGATGTAAAATCATAGTATAAACAATAATAGAAATTAAAGCCCAAGTTTCTTTAGAATCCCAACCCCAGTATCTTCCCCAGCTTTCGTTTGCCCAAACTCCACCTAAGAAATTTCCTATAGTGAGTAAAGCAAGTCCTATTATCATCGCCATTTCGTTGATACAATGTAAGTTTAAAATACTTTGATCTATTTGAGCTTTTTTTGGATTTCTTAACATAAATAAAATCAAGCTAAATACTCCAAGCAAAAAGCAAAGTCCTAAAAATCCATAGCTTGCAGTGATGATAGAAACATGGATATTAAGCCAATAGGATTTTAAAACGGGCACAAGATTTGTAATTTGTGGATCCATAAAACCAAGATGTGCTACAAAAAGAGAAATTCCAGCCATAATACTTGCGGTACAAAGCGCTAAAGAAGATCTTTTATAAAAAACAAGTCCCGCAAAAGCACAAGCAAAAGCTATATAAACCATACTTTCATAAGCATTACTCCAAGGAGCGTGATCTCCTACATACCAACGAAAGATTAAAGCTAAAGCATGAGCTAAAACACTTAAAGCAATGAGAATAAAAATGGCATTTTTAAGCATTTTTGGAGCTTTTTTAAGGCTTAAAATTTCATAGACTAATAAGATAAAAAGCATACTACCTAGTAAAAGATAAATAGAGGTGAGATTGTCAAAAATATTATAATGATTTAAAAAAAGCTCTAAAGAAATTTGAGTAGGTGTAGGGATAAGATTTGATCCATAAAAATTTTGGAAATTTTTAAGTCTTTCTAAACTTTCATCGGCTTTAGAAAAATCTTTGGTACTAAGAGCTTGTTCAAAATCAAAAAAATATTTTGCCAATAAGCTTTGTATATTTTCTATATCCTTTAAATCAAAAGGCATAGGTGTAGCAGGAGAGTACCAAGTATAGGTTTTTTGGCTTGGATCAGGAAATATTCTAAAAATTTCTCCGCTATAGATATAAAAAGCGGTGTTGATTTTTTCATCAAGAGCTAAAATATCTTTATCAAACTGATCTCTTAGAGCAGGTTTTTTGCGATTTACTTCTTCTATATAGTTTGAAAGTTTGTAAAAATCTCCATCAAAAACATCATCATAAGCAAGATATTTTTCATTTTTATCCACACCTAAAATTTCTTTTAGCTTTGCAGTTTTTACGCTAATCATTTTTATTTGTCTAAAATGTTGTGGATGCATCATCATACCAAGAAAAATTTGATTATAGTTTAAACCTAAAAAATCATTTTTTTTGGTAATTTTATGGATGTAATTCATCGCTAAAGTATCGATAGGTTTTATCCTGCCATCAAAGTCTTGCACAAGTAAGCTTCCAAAAAGCATAGAATGTTTTGCAGAATTTTCTTTGATATTTTGTATAAGCTTTAAGGTATTTTCATCGGCAAAACTTTTTATGTTAAAAGCAAAAAGACAAAAAAGAATTAATAAAAGATTTTTTTGATTTTTAAGATAGTTTGATAATTTTTGAAATCTTGAGTTTTTAGCAAATAAAATCCATAAAAAACCTAAAGTCAGCAAAGTATAGCCTATATAGGTTGGAATTTTTCCAGGATCTTTATTGACTGAAAGTATGGTGCCTTGTTCGTCTTGATCATAAGAACTTTGAAAAAATCTATATCCGCCATAATCTAAAACATTATTCATAAAAATTTTATACTCAAAACTTTTATCTTGATCGATCACTTCGATATCTGAAGCATAAGAAGAAGGACTCATAGAACCTGCGTAGCGATCTAGGATAAAATCTTTTAAAGCCAAAGAAAAAGGCAGTTTAATCTCTTCAGGACCCCAGTTGAGTGCAAAAATTTCACCTCCTAATCTAAAAGGTAAAACATTTTCATTGTTGTAATTTGGAGTGAGTAAAATTTCTTTGCTTTCATTATTAAAAGAAATTTGCATTTTGATGATAGGATTGCTCATTGCATTAGGAGCTTTTTCATAATCAAGTAGTTTTAAATTTATAGTTTTATTTTGCTGCATGGAAACTTTTTTTTCAAAACTATTATGGAGTAAAGGATTAAAAGCTACTCCAAAGGATTGATATTCTACAACCTTACCTTCATCATTATAAAGCATTAAGGCTATAAATTCATCTCTTGTCACAATGATATCAGAACTTTGTCCTTCTCTAATGTGCATACCTCCTTCTATGCCAAAATAACGCGTGATTGCAGCGCCAAGTAAAATTACTATAAAAGCACTATGCAAGAGCAAGGAAGCATATTTTTTTCTTTGTAAAAGTTTGTGTATAAAAATAATACCTATAAGATTGATTAAAAGCAAAAGGTGTAAGATATCAAACCATAAAGCATTATAAACTAAGGCTTTAGCAGCATTTGTGCCAAAATCATTTTCGACAAAAGTCGCTACTGCACAAGAAAGAGCATAGATAAAAAGTAAAATAAGACTCATCCAAAAGGAAAAAAAGATTTTCTTAAACATTTTTCTCCTTGTATGCTAGAAAAAGTGTTTTAAAAAGCTCATCTTCATTAAGCTTTTGATTTTTTTCATCTTTTAAAATTTCCATAGTCAAAGCAAGGCGTTTAGCACTCATAAAACCAGGATAAATCAGTAAAGTTTTATGTTTAGGAGTAAAAAATACCAAAGTAGGCGTAGCGTCTATATTGAATTCTCTTGAAAGTTCTTCTGTGCTTGTTTTTTTATTGTCGTAATTATAAATTTTATGATAACTTGTATTGATATAATAAGAATTATATGTGTTTTTTAAGATATTTTGAACTTCTTTGTTGTTTTGAATTTCGTGTTTTAATTTATCGCAATAAACACAATTATTTGCACTAAAAATAATTAGCACAGGTTTGTCAGAAAAAACAATATTTTGATTGTCTTTAAAAAATTCTGCGATTTCTTTGTAAGAGTTGAGATCAAGATTGTTTGTATCTTGTTTGTATTGTTCTGTAGTTTTTGTTCCTTTAGAAAGAATATTTTCATCTATTTTTTCATCATTACAAGCACAAAATAATAATATTATAAATCCTAAAATCAGTTTTTTTAACATCAAATCCTTTCATTTAAAATTGCCTAGAAAATCTAGGCAATTATTATTTTAACAAATCCACTATAAAAGCATAAATCATCAAGAATAAAAAGATCATTCCTGTAATCAGCATCAAATAACCTGCTAATTTAGCAATGCCTTTATAAGAATTAAATTTAGAGTTTTTCTCATATAAACTTTCAAGCTTTCCGCTTTCTTTTAGGCGTTGATAATACGCATTTCTTTCTTGTTTAATCTCTGCTTCACTTTGGATTCCTGAGAAAATTACCATATCCATAGGGAAGCGATCTGCTCTAAAATGAGTATTGAAGAAGTGGATTGCAAAGATAAATCCTGTTGCAAGTAAAGCTTCATCAGAGTGCACTAAAGAACAAAGATTGATCATCCAACCTGGTAAAAAGGTACTAAAGAAAGTAGGAAACCATAAAACCAATCCTGAAAGTCCTATAACAAACATACCCCAAAATACTGCTAGATAGTCAAATTTTTCCCAATAAGTCCAGCGGTCAAATTGTGGTCTTTCACCCATGCCAAAGAACCATTTAAAATGTGCTTTCATATCTTTAAAGTCTTGCCAATTTGGCATTAAAGAATCAGGTCTAAAAAGGGCTTTTAAAATTTTCATTTTATCAAGTTTTCCTGTTTGTGGATCACGCACTAAATCTCTTCTTTTCCAGTTTACAAGTATGATTTCTCCAATATGAGAGAAAAAGACTATAAACATAACAATAGCACTAATATGATGCACTATGGTTGCACCGATTGGTCCACCCATAAGATCTATCATGGTTTGTGCCCAAGGAGCGGTATAAAATTTTTGCGGCAAACCTGAGAAAGCAAGTCCTAAGAAACTTGCCGCCATAAAGAAATGCTGAATTTTATGGAAGGTTGAAAAACGTTTGATTAAAACCTTGTCATTGTGTGCATTTTCTTTTGCTTTTTTCCATTCTATAGGATGTGAAAGTCTTGCTAAAATCAGTCTTATACTCCAAAGTAAAGTATGCAAACCAAAGAACACAAAAACTCCTATTACTAAAGCGGTCATAAAGATATAAGCACCGTAAAGTAAAGGATAGTTTTCTCCATCACTATGATCAGCATGTGCAATAAAATTGGCAAAATTTTCATTAGAATTTGGATGACATTGTGCACAAGTTTGAACACGATTTAAAGACGATAGGGTTGAGTTTAAATTTTCAACTTTTAAAATAGTGACAATCATAACAGGCTGCGATTTTTGGAGCGCTACCGGGACTATTTAATACCATAGCCTTACCATGGAAAGTATCATGATAGCGATCTTGTTTATCTTGATGACATTCGCCGCATTTAAAATCACTTCTTTGTTTTAAGGTCATTGCATTCATTAATGGATCGTTGTTGTGGATATCGTGACAAGTGGTACAAGTTGGAATTTTTTTCTTTTTTCCATCTTTATCAAGTTGTATTTGGCTGATATTTTGATGAATGCTGTGTTTAAATTCTTTATCTACATCTTTATGACAACTTGCACAGTTTTTATTGATAAGATCCAAATTTGCAGCATTATTGTAGCGAATAGATTTTTTATCTTCGCCTTTTCCGTGGCAATCCCTACAACTTGGAACATCTCCAAAATACATTCTTGAATGAATACTATCTTTAAAATCATCTAAATTTTTAGAGTTTTGCCATTTTTCTATTTGTTCTTTTTGAACTTTTCTTCCAGAAAGCACCCAAGATTCTATACCATCTAACATAACATAAACATGAGTATAGCCTAATTTTTGGCTTAAATTTGCAATATTAGAAGCATCAAAAGTAAAACGATTCAACCCATAAAAAATTAAAGTTGCATTAAAATCATCAGGTAATAAATTTTGCCAATTTTGCGCATCAACTAAAACAGCATTAGGTATATTACCTGCAACTTCTCTTTCTTCCTTGGAATTAACATCCACAAAATATACATTTTTTTGCCCTAAAAGTTTTTCAGCATCTTTCATGCTGATAGGAGTTACACCTTCAACTATACCTATTTGAATTTTTCCGTCGGCAAGTAAAAAAGGGGTTGAAAAACAAAAAACAGCAAGCAATATAAATTTTATTAAACTTTGTTTCAAAATTTACTCCTTAAACTCGCCCAAAAAATGGGCGAAAATTTTATTTTAAAATATTTTTAGCTTCTTGTATATAAACCAAAGCCTCATCTACTATTTTTTTAGAGTAAACAGGACCATGCACACCCCAAGAACCATCTTTTTGCAATTTTTCTGCAATAGCCCTTGCTTGATTTGCCAAAGTAATAACACGAGATTTTTTCTCTACAGAAAGTTTAGGATTTTCAGCCATAGCTTTATCAATTTCTTTCACGCCTTTAAGAATATTTTCATATCCATCTTTTACAGGTTTTTGCCAACCTACAACAATGTCATAGATAGTCTCTTGATCTGTAAAATGAAGTTTTTTAGGTAAATTTGACTGAACCGCACTGTGACATCCACTTGCACCTGGCCCCATTAAATTTGGATCACTAAAACTTGTACGTCCACAAGCCCACATTAAATCAAGGAAAAATCTTCCATCATCATCTCTAGCGATGGTCCATCCTGGAGTTTTTGGAGATCTTTCTTTACCTTCTGGCGGATTAAGAGTTTTAGCAGTTTTATCAACTTTTATTTTCCAAATGTGAGAAGCTCTAACATTATCAAATCCACCTTTATCGGGATTTTGAACTGCTCCAAAGTTTTCACAACTCATCATATTTGGCATGTGACAAGCTGTACAATTATCTTTTGAATGAATTCCTCCTTGTTTAAAGAAGCTAGCTTGTGTGTCATGACAATCTGTACAAGTTTTTTTAAGCCCTACTTTAGTATATCCATCTTTCCAATCATTGAAAGTAACCTCATGAGGATCGTGGCAAGTAGAACATCTCATACCCTTATCATAGTGAGCTGAACTATACATTTGCACACCTTCAGTTCCACAAGCTGGACAGCTAGATTTGAAGAAGGCATTAAATGGTTTTCTAGGATTTTTCTTAGCATCTTCTTCATTATAAGAAAATCTTTGATGACATCTTTCGCAGTTTGATGGCATACCTGCACCTCTAGCACCATAAAGATGAGCACCTGCACCATGACATTCTTCACAAGAAATACCTTTTGAAATTGTATGTTTTCTAAGCTCTTGAGTATTTCCTAAAGCTTTATAAAATTCTTCTTTGCTTTTAAAATCAAATTTAAAACTATGACAGGTTTCGCAATAAGAACTTGCAGGCTGAAAAAGCATATTTTTACGATATTGTGCTGCATAAGAATTTGTTCCCCAAACTTGAGAGCCATTACCTCCAAATTGTTCCATAGTAGTAGGGAAACCTGGAGAAAATTCTGCTATTTTTTTGGTCATTTCAGGTGTTAAAAACTCACTCCAAAGTCTTGAGAATTGATTACCTCCGGCTACTATTTTTCCTGTCATATTGCTAAGATTTCCATCTTCAACATGATAAGTTCCACGAACCAACCATCTATTAATAAAACCATATTTTGTTCTAGGTGTTCCAATTACAGCATAGACATCATCAGGATAAATTCCATCTGGTAAAATAGTAGATTGTGAGTTATACATAGGTTTTTTTAAATCATTTCCTACTTCTTCAAACTCATCAGGAAAACGAACGGTTTTTGCATGACGTGATCTTTCCCAAGCTTTATATTGAGCAGGATGACATTCACCACATTTTTTTGGACCTACAAATTTATTTGGAAAATCTAAAAAAGATTCCATTCCCAAACGATAAGTCACTGAAGTATGAGCTAGATTGTTTTGCTGTGCAAAAGTAGGACCATTAGAAAATTCTACATATTCTTCTTCCCTATCACTAATAGCATATTTACCTACTATACGACCTTCTTTTTCATATTTAAACATAGGATGATGTTCTTTAAGATATTTAAAAAACGCATCTTCTTGGTGCACATAACCCTCAAGCGTTCTTGGTTTAGTATCGCCATCTTGTGCAGCTTCTCCTTGAATAAGAACATTTGAATTTTCTGCACTACTCACATTTAAAGCAAATCCCACCCCAAGTAATAGGGTTAAAACCTTTCCCTTAGAAATAAGCTTTTTCATAAGATACACCTTATAAATAAAATTTTTAAGATAATATAATTATGAAATAAATAGTTTAAGATATAAATTATCTTATTTAAATTATATTAACTTTTATATATAAAGTTTATGTTAATTAAACTTAATAATTAATAAAATTAACAATTTCATCGTGAATTTATATATTAATTTCTATTTTTTATTTAAAATTCTATCAATAAACCAAGTAGCCGATCACCCAAACAACTTTTTTAAAAGAACTAAATTTATACAATCCATACAAATATATTAAACTTTCCAAACCCCTAAAAACACCCTATTCTCTCTAAAAACCCTAACCAGTAACAAACTCTTTTTTAAACACAATTC
>NZ_RYXZ01000008.1:0-94495 GCF_004378845.1 Campylobacter sp. CH278
TTGGATTTTTTAAAAAGATTTTCGCAAGATTTTCGCAAGATTTTAAAAGATAAAGAGCTTGATGAGAATTTATTCGGAAATATAAATATGCAAAGAATTAATAAAATAATTGAAAATCCTGTAATATATTATTATTTTTCTAGAGGAGCTAGAGCTCGTTTGCAAAACCAGCTGGTATATAGATTGGGTAAAGTTGTTGTTGAGGCAAAGTCATTTAATAAAATTATTAAATTACCTTTTCTTATGCTCAAAATTTGCCTTGAGCATAATTTTGAGCATAAAGTTTATAGGTCTATTGTACAATTTAGACCAGATTTGAAGCTTCTTCCATTAGAGTGTTATTTGGATTATCATGAAGCATTAGTTATAAAAGAGCATTTATCTTATAAATTTGGAAAATTGATTTTGCTTTCTTTTAAGGGATGGTATAAAGGGAAGATTTTTATTTTGCCATTTATGTTAAAAAAAAGATATAAGGAATATAAGAATAAGATGATATAATATTTTTGGCAGTTTGTTTTAAAGGATGTTTTAATGCAGCGATTTAAAAAATGGTTTTTGTCTATCATAAAAAATTTCAAGCAACATGAAAAAATTAAGATAGATCTTAATAATACAAAGATAGATCTTAATAATACAAAGATAGATCTTAATAATACAAAGATAGATCTTAATAATACAAAGATAGATCTTAATAATACAAAGATAGATCTTAATAATACAAAGATAGATCTTAATAATACAAAGATAGATCTTAATAATACAAAGATAGATCTTAATAATACAAAGATAGAACTATCGCAATTAAAAAAAGAGCACTATAAAGTATTAGATTTTCATTTAAGAAAAATTACACCTCAAGCTTTTTTAGAGATTGTTGAAATTCATTTAGCCGAATCATGTAATTTAAATTGTTTTGGTTGTAATCATTTTTCACAAATAGCTGAAAAAGAATTTCCAGATATAGAAATTTTTAAAAAAGATATGCAAAGACTTTCAGAAATATCTAAAGGTATTGTCGGAACTTTTAGATTGATGGGTGGCGAACCTCTTTTAAATCCCAATTGTATACAGTTTTTTGACATTACAAGATATTTTTTTCCAAAAAGTGCCATTTGGTTGGTAACTAATGGTATTTTACTTGATAAGCAAAATGAGGATTTTTGGAATTCATGCCAAAGGAATAAAATGCAAATTCGTCCAACAAAGTATCCTATAAAAATTAATTGGGATTTGATTAAAGATAAGTGTGATCAATATGATATCCCCTTGATATTTTTTAACAATGGAGAGTTGGAAAAAACTTCTTGGAAATTTTCTCTAGATCCTTCTGGAAATTGTGATAATTACCATAGTTTTACAAATTGTAGTATGGCAAATCACTGTGTTCAGTTTAAAGATGGAAAGCTATTTACTTGTACCTTTCCTGCACATGTACAGCATTTTAATAAAAAGTATGGAAATCATTTTGAAGTTTGCGAATTTGACTTTATTGATATTTATAAAGCCAAGGATTATCAAGAAATTTTATTTTTTCTTTCTAAGCCTATTCCTTTTTGTAGATATTGCAAGGTATCACAATGGGCAGAAATTGGAAAATGGCGTTCTAGCAATAAAACAAAACATGAATATTTAATTTGAAAGTGTATTATGATAAAAAAAATTCTTCTTATTACTCCAGAACTAGAATATACAGGAGCTTTAAATAGTTTTAAAAGAATATGTGAAGTATTATTGAATAATAAATATGCTGTAGATATTTGGACCTATAATGAAGGACCTTATATTAGTGAGTTTGATAAATTAGGCGTATATGTTGAAGTTATTTCAGAAGATGATATTGATTCTAAATGGGTGCATGAAAGAATTTCAAAATATTCATTGGTCATAGCAAATACTATAGTAGTATATAAATGTGTTGAGTTGATCCAAAATTTAACTCCTGTTGTTTGGTATATTAGAGAGGCTGAAAATCTTCCTGATTTTTTTTGGAAGCCAGAAAGGAAGTTGGCTTTAGAAAAAGCTAAAAAACTTTATGTGGTTAGTGAGTATGCAAAGGATTTTATAATTCATAATTATAATAAAAATGTAGAGGTTTTACATAATTATGTAGATGATGTTTTTTATGAAAAGCATGACGATTTTTTAAAACAGATAAAGTCAGATAAATTAAAATTTTTAGCTTTAGGGACTATTGAAAAAAGAAAAGGTTATGATGTGTTGTTACAAGCTTTCATTGATCTTCCAGTAGATATAAGGGATCAATGTGAGCTTCATTTTGCTGGAAGATTTTGGGAGGGAGCTAAAGATTTTTTCCCCAAGATTTTATCATTAGCCAAAAAATTTCCAAACATTTTTTATCACGGGGAATTAAGAGATAGAAAAAAAATACACTCTTTGATTTTCCAATGCAATGTTATGGTTGTACCATCTAGAGATGAATCGTGCTCTTTGGTTGCATTGGAAGGTGCGATGATGTCTAAACCATTGATATTAACTGAAAATATTGGAGCTAAATATATTTTAGATGAAAATAGTGGATGGTTGGTTAAAACCGGTAGCGTAGATTCTTTAAAAAATGCTTTTATACAAGCGTATAAAAATAAAAATAAGTTAGATGCAATGGGTGCAAATTCTAGGAATAATTATCTTCAAACATCCACTTATGAAATTTATGAAAAAAATATTTTAAAAATGGTTCGAGATGAAATTTGTAAAAATCAATATTTATATCGTATTAATCAAGAAAATTATGTACTTTTTTCTTTTGATATTTTTGACACTTTAATTTCTAGAAATATAGCTAAACCTAGTGCTGTATTTTTAATAATGAAACAAAAAATGAGAAATATGGATTTTCCTTTAAATTTAGTTAAAAATTTTGATAGAATAAGAGTGGAGGTTGAGCAGTATTATTATCGAAATGTGTGTAAAAATAAATATGAAGATACCAATTTTGATGAAATTTATAATTTATTACAGCAGAATTTTTCTTTAAGTTTTCAACAAAAAGAGGAGTTAATGAAACTCGAAATTAATACTGAAAAAGAGACATTATATCCAATTAAAAAAAATATAGAATTGGTTGAAGAGCTTATTAAAAATGAAAAGAGAGTTGTTTTAATTTCTGATATGTATTTTAGTTCTTCTATTATTAGAACCTTTTTAAATAAATTTTCCCCTATTTTTAATAATATTCCAATATATATGTCATCAGAGTTTAGATTAAAAAAAAATAGCGGGAATTTGTTTAAGGCTATATTAAATTTAGAAAAAGTTGATCCAAAAAAATGGATTCATTGCGGCGATAATTGGGTGGGGGATTATCTTAAGCCCTCAAATTTGGAAATTTCTACAAATTTTTATATTAATCAGTTGCTTCCATATGAAGAATTTGCATTAAACCGTAATTCATTAGATATGGATTTGCAAAAAATAATTGGAATATCTAAAAAGATAAGACTTGAGAATACCTTGACTAACTTGCAAGAGATAGGAGTTTCATTTGGTGCCCCTATGCTATTACCTTATGTTCAGTGGATTTTAAATATTGCTTTAAAAAACTCTATTAGATGTTTATATTTTATAGCAAGAGATGGTTATGTATTGCAAAAAATGACCGATATGTTAATTCAAGCAAAAAAAATTAATATTAAAACAAAATACTTGTATGGTTCTCGAGAGTCTTGGAGAGAGCCTTTTAGAAATAAAGATAAGTTAAAAATACAGCTAATTGATGAGTATTTGGATCAAGAAATTGATAAACAAGAAATTTTTGCTTTTGTTGAGTGCTGTGGCACGGGTGAAACTTTGGATTATATTGTAAAAAGAATTGAAAGTAATCAACAATTTAAAAATATGTTTTTTGGCAGTTTATATTTATATCGTAGTAAATTAAATAAAACTAAAACTCAATCTTTATTTATGCTCCCTTTAAATGAAAATTATACTTATGGTATAGAATTATTTGTTCGTTCGTTACAAGGTCAGGTTTTAGGATATGATAAAAAAGATGGTAGAGTGATTCCTGTTTTTGATTTTTTAGAAGGGGAGGCTTTGCAAAAGTTTAGATATGATGAATATATCGATGGGGTAATGCTTTTTATGGAGTATATAGTAAAAACTGATAATTATGAAAAAATCTTTGACAATATGAATGTAACTATTTTATATCTGAATTATTTAAGCAATAATTATATAGATAAAAAATTTATCGAAATTATGGGAAATGTTCCATTTATTCTTAATGGAGTAAAAGATAGAGTGGGTATTTTCGCTCCTAGGTTAAACAACAAAATAACATTAGATCAAAAAAATTCTTTTTTTAACTGGTCTGTTTTAAGAAGTTGTAAAGATATTAGAGTTAAATATAATATGGATAATGATTGTTATTTTGGCCTTATCGGTGCTGTAGATATTATAAAATCTCATCTTTCTTATAAATTGGGTAAAGTTATACTTTTAAATATTAAAAATCCTTTAAAATGGATAAAGCTGATAGTTTTAATTCCTATTTTAATTTTTTCTCATCATGAGCAAAAAAAAATTTATTTAACTGAAAAAAAAATAAACATAGATTTGAGTTTTTATAAAGATTACAATGAGGCAATTATGGTTAGAAATTTTTTTTCCTATCAGCTTGGAGAGCTTATTTTAAAAACATCTAGAAAATGGAATGTTTTAGCTATAGTGATTTTACCTTATAAGATTGCACAGCTATATAGAAAGAAATTTAAGAAAGGATAATAATGGATAATTCAAAACCTCTCATAATTGCAGGAAGGGATGATGGATTTGGAGAGAGAATGAGAGCATTATTAAATGCTCTTTATATATCTAAAAAATTTGGTTTTAAATTCGGTTTTGTATGGAGAGATATTAATAATATTCAAAATTTATTAGATGGTAAAGTATTGATTCCTTGGGCAAATTTGCCAACTAGAGAGTATTTGTTTGATCAAGATTTTATTAAAAGTTATTATAGACAAGATATAGAATTCGCTTATGAAACACCAGTATTGTGGAGTTTGTATAGACAAAGCATTAAAAATATTTTGAAAAAACCTTACGAAAAAGAATGGGGGTGGTATTCAACTCAAGGTGATCTTAGTGAATATTTTACAGATGTTGACGAGGGCGAATATAGAACAGAGTTGGTTTCATGTTGGAAACAAATAGATTTTTCATCTCATGTTAAAAAAATTTTTGAAAAAGCTCATAGTAAATTTTTAGACATTGGAAAGTTTGTTGCTATACATATTAGAACAGGTGAGGTTATTCATGATGAATTTTATAGAAATATACTATATCATTGTAGATATAAAATCTTTCCATACCCATTTGCTTTAGAGATTGCTCTAAAAGAAATAAAAAAAGGACATCGTGTTATTTTTTTTGGAGATGATCTTAATTTAATACAGAATTTAAAAGAATATTGTTCTTTCAATAAACAAGCTCAAGAAAATATTTTTTCAATAGATGATATCATAGCTTTCGAACAATTAGATAATGGATATGATAGATTACTTTTTGAATTGGTTTTAATGTCTAAATCTGAGTATATATTTGGTTCTGGGACAACAGGATTTTCAAGATGTGCTAGTTGGATAGAAAATAAAATTTTTATCAATATATTCGATCATTTGTCGCTCATTGAACAATATGAGATTATTTTAAAATATATTGATATTGAAAATATTGATGACTTGTATCGATCGTGCAATTATTTTTTCCTTTTTTTACTTTCGGAACAATTGAATTTAAATTTTGATATAAAATTAAGATATTTAAGTAAATCTTTAAGGTATGATTCTGGTAGCTTAAATTCTGAAGTGTTTTATATTAATTTGTTGTTGCAAAATGAAAAATTTAAAGAAGCAGATGATAGGTTGGAGCAAGTAATTTGTAAAAATAAAAAAAAGTTTTTCGACTTATTGCTAGGATATGGCCAAAATCCAACTTTTCCTTACGATATTTATATGAATTATTATTTTAAAGATTTTGATCAGTATAGTAATATTTTCTATGTTGCATGTAGGATTTTTTCTGAATTTAATATTCCAGAATCTAGGGTCAATACTTATTATCCTAATTTTCATCCTATAATATTTGATCAATTTAAAATGTTTATTTTTAAAGATCTTCCTAAAAGCGATCAAGAAATAGGTGCTGTAAAAAAGATTCGTAATCATTTAGCTTATAAACTTGGCGTTGCTGCTATTAAAAATTCTAAATCTTTATGGGGATATATAAGGATGCCATATGTTTTGTCTTACATAAGAGATATGCATAAAGAAAGCCAAAATAAAATGGATAAAAAATCTATTAGTTTAGAATATTATTCTGATTATGAGTCGGCTTTAAAAGAAAAAGAGGGTTTTGTTTATAAATTAGGACAGATTATAATCAAAGCTCATAAAAATTGGCATAAAGGAGGATATATTATGTTGTGGTTTGAGGTTAAAAAATTAAAAAAAGAATTTAAAAAAGGAAAATAATGGCAATAGAATTTGATATACAAGAATCAAAAATTTTAAAAGGAGTGTATATCATAACTCCTAATAAATTTAGAGATTTAAGAGGTGAAATTTGGACAGCTTTTACAAGCAAGGCTGTAGATAAGCTTTTGCCAAGTGAACTAAAATTTATACACGATAAATTTATACATTCTAAACATAATGTTATCCGCGGTATCCATGGTGATGTAAAAACTTACAAGCTTGCTACTTGTGTTTATGGAGAAATTCATCAAGTTGTGGTAGATTGTAGAAAAAATTCTCCAACCTATTTAAAGTATGAAAAATTTATCATAAATCAAGATAATCAACAAATTATCTTAGTTCCAGCAGGTTTTGGAAATGCACATTATGTTAGTAGTGAAAGTGCAGTTTATTATTATAAATGCGCATATAAAGGAGATTATGTGGATGCACCTGATCAATTTACTTATGCATGGAATGATGAAAGAATCGGTATAGATTGGCCAACAAATTCTCCTATTCTTTCAGAACGTGATATTTTAGCAACTAAAAATAAAGGATAAATATGGAAAAATTATTACAAGAGTTAAATGTTAATATTAAAGTTGGCAATCAATTGTCTTATCAAATTTTAATGTCAAATATTATTTCAAATTTAAATATTGATAAAAGAGATAAGGAAATTTTATTCCTATTATTACAAGATAGAGATAGAAATTATATTCGCATAAATAACAATGAGCAGTGTTATAGGAATATTGTAAATTATTTAAATCTTATTCGACCTTTGGAACTGCCTTTGTATAATTTACTAAGAATTGGTGGTAATGGAGATGGTGGTTATGTAATGTATAATGGGGGGGGGTGTATGAGCAATATTGATGCAAAAGCTCTTTCTTTGGGTGTTTCAGACAGTTCCCCTTGGGATTTGGAAATGGCTCAAAGAGGATTTAAGGTAATTGAATATGATGCTAGCATAGAAAAATGTCCTTATAGTCATGAAAATATTATTTTTCATAAAAAATTTATAGGCAATACAAATAACGAAAATACAATTACTTTAGCACAAGCTTTAAAAGATAATAATTTAGATGAGAGTAGGCCAAATATTTTGCAATGTGATATTGAAAATTGTGAATGGGATATGCTTGAAAATATTGATATAAGTATTTTAAATAAATATTTTTCACAAGTTATATTCGAATTTCATGGGTGTAATCCTGAAGAGCAAGATGGGGTTGAAAAAAGAATAAGTTTACTAAAAAAACTTAATGAATATTTTATTCCAATACATACACATTTAAATAATCACGGAAAGATTTTTTATTCTAAGGGATTATTTTTTAGCACTACCTTAGAAGTAAGTTATCTAAGAAGAAATGAGTTAAATTTAATGCAGGGTTTACATTACAGAAAAGAATGCGGAAATTTGCAAAATTTAGATTTTCCAGTTTGGCCATCTAATCCTGAAATTCCATTAAGATTTCAAGGATAAATGATGCAAAAAGATTCTAAAATTTACATAACGGGTCATAGTGGTCTTGTGGGCAGTGCTATACTTAATGAACTTAAGCAACAAGGTTATAAAAATCTTGTTTTTAAAACTCACTTTGAGCTCGATTTAACAAACCAAAAGGCTGTGGCTGATTTTTTTGAGAGAGAAAAGCCAGAATATGTTATTTTAGCAGCAGCTAAAGCGGGTGGAATTCTAGCTAATAATACTTATCGTGCTGATTTTATTTATCAAAATTTAATGATAGAGTGCAATGTTATTCATAATGCTTATTTGCATAAAGTAAAAAAGCTACTTTTCATAGCTTCAACTACAGTTTATCCTAAAAATGCAACATTACCAACTAGTGAAGATCAAATGTTAAGTGGAGATCTTGAGTATGCTAACAAACCTTACGCAATCGCTAAAATTTCAGGCTTGATGCTTTGTGAAAGTTATAATTTGCAATACAATACAAATTTTATAGCAATCACTCCTACAAATTTATATGGCAATAACGATAAATTTGATCTTGAAAAATCTCATGTATTGCCTGGAATTTTAAGAAAAATGCATTTAGCGAAGCTTTTAAATGAAAAACGATATGAGGACTTATTAAATGATTTAAAATTTGATTCCATTGAAGAAGCTAAGAATTATTTAAAAAAATTTGGTGTAGATGAGAATAATGTTGAAATTTGGGGTAGTGGAAAACCGACAAGAGAATTTTTACATAGTCAAGATTTAGCAAATGCTTGTTTATTTATCATGAATAATATAGATTTTAAAGATTTAAAAGGTGGTAATACTGAGATTATCAACACTCATTTAAATATAGGCCCACATAAGAATATCACTATTAAAGAATTAGCAGAATTAATCAAAAATATAGTAGGATTTAAGGGAAATTTAGTTTTTAATTTAAATCGCCCAGATGGTGCAATGCAGAAATTTACAGATTGCTCAAAAATTCATTCTTTAGGTTGGAAACATAAAATTGATTTAGAAAAAGGAATTCAAATGATGTATGAATGGTATAAAAATAATCAAGAAACTCAGAATAATAATAACAGCTCGATTAGATGGGGGGGGGGGATTAAGCTTTGAATACTTTATCTTTTCAAGCATTCAATCTTTTTATACAAATAATATTTATGATTTTGCAAATTCTACAAAAAGGGTTTGCAATGCTTAAAGATTCTAAAATTTATATAGCAGGGCATGGCGGCACTTTAGGAAAAACTCTTTATAATACACTTAAAGATGAGGGTTTTAATAATATTATCATAAAAACAAGAAAAGAATTGGATTTAGTAGATCAAAAAGCTGTAGCTGATTTTTTTGCAAAAGAAAAACCAGAATATGTTTTTTTATGTGCTGCTAAGCTTGATACTTTAGGGCTTTTTACTCCAGCTGATGTAATCTATGAAAATAGTGTACTTCAAGCAAATATTATTCATTCATCTTATCAAAATAATGTTAAAAAGCTTGTTTTTTATGGTTCTGCTTGGGCTTACCCTCAAAAAGCTATAAATCCTATTAAAGAAGAGAATTTATTAGATGGAAAGTTAGATTTAAAAGCTGTTGCATATGGTTTGCCAAAAATTATAGGAACAAAAATGTGCGAAAGTTATAATTTGCAATATGGAACAAATTTTATCACTTTATATCTTGCAAATTTATATGGAGAAACAACCGAGTTTGATTTGCAAAAAGCAAAAGTTTTACCAGCTTTGTTGCGTAAATTTCATTTAGCAAAACTTTTAGATGAAAATAAAATTGATGAGGTTTTAAAGGATTTGCAAATGAATTCCTTAGAACAAGCAATGGAATATTTGCAAAAATTTGGTGTAAGTAAAGATAGTGTGGAAATTTGGGGTGGTGGTAGTGTAATTAGGGAATTTATTCATGCAAAAGATTTAGTTGACGCTTCTATTTATGTGATGAAAAATATAAATTTTAAAGATATTGCTTCATCTAATGAACCGCATCTTAATGTAGGAAGTGGGGAATTTTTAAGCATAAAAGAACTTGCCTTTTTGATAAAAAATATTGTTGAATTTAAGGGTGAAATTGTGTTTAACAATTCAAAACCAGATTCTACAATGGATAGAATGTTAGATAGTTCAAGGTTGCAAAATTTAGGCTGGAGGGCAAAAATCAAGCTTGAAGATGGCATTAAGATGATGTATGAATGGTATTTAAAAGAGCAAAATATAAGACAATAGGAAAAATTATGAAAAAAACAGCGTTAATTACAGGATTTACAGGGCAAGTTGGCTCGCAAATGGCAGATTTTTTGCTAGAAAACACAGATTATGAAGTTATAGGAATGATGCGTTGGCAAGAGAGTATGGACAATATCTATCATTTAAGCGACAGGATAAATAAAAAAGATAGAATAAGTATTTTTTATGCAGATTTAAATGATTACTCTAGTCTTCAAAAGCTTTTTGAAAGCAAAAGACCTGATTTTATCTTTCATCTAGCAGCCCAATCTTATCCAAAAACTTCTTTTGATATACCTATAGAAACTTTACAAACCAACATAATAGGCACGGCAAATATCCTAGAAAACATTAGAATTTTAAAGGCAAAAGAGGGGTATGACCCTGTGGTTCATGTATGCTCTTCAAGCGAAGTTTATGGTAAGGCGAAAGTAGGCATTAAACTTAATGAAGAAACAGCCTTTCACGGTGCAAGTCCTTATAGTATAAGCAAAATTGGCACCGATTATTTGGGAAGATTTTATGGCGAAGCTTATGGGATTCGCACTTTTGTTACAAGAATGGGAACGCATAGTGGTCCAAGAAGAAGTGATGTGTTTTTTGAAAGCACGGTGGCAAAACAAATCGCACTCATTGAAGCGGGTTATCAAGAGCCTATTATTAAGGTTGGAAATCTCTCAAGCATAAGAACTTTTCAAGATGCCAGAGATGCCATAAGGGCTTATTATCTACTTTCATTGGAAAGTCAAAAAGGTAATATTCCTTGCGGGGAAGCTTTTAATATAGCGGGAGAAGAGGTTTTTAAGCTCCCTGAAGTTATAGAAATTCTTTTATCATTTTCTACAAGAAAAGATATAAAAATAGAGCAAGATGAGCAAAGACTGCGCCCAATTGATGCGGATTATCAAATGTTTGATAACACAAAAATCAAAAGTTTTATTGACTGGAAACCCCAAATTCCAGCTAGAAAAATGTTTGAGGATCTATTAAATCATTGGAGGGATGAGATAAAAAAAGGAAGGATACCATTAAATAGATGAAAACCATACGCACACAAACTCCTCTTCGTCTTGGTTTAGCAGGTGGTGGAACTGATATTAATTTGTATTGTGATAAATATACAGGTTATGTTTTAAATGCGACTATATCTTTATATATACATTGCACTTTGATCGAAAGAGAAGATAGAAGAATTATTTTTGATTCACCTGATACAAATTCTCATTGTGAGTACGAAAGCAAAGAATTCTTAGAAAATGATGGAAAATTAGATATTTTTAAAAGTATTTATAATCGTATTGTAAAAGATTTTACAAAAAAACCTTTAAGTTTTTCTTTGCACACTTATTCAGATGTACCAAGTGGTAGTGGGCTAGGTGGAAGCTCGACCTTAGTTGTAGGGGTTATAAAGGTTTTTGCAGAGTGGCTTAATCTTCCTTTAGGGGAATATGAAATCGCTAAACTTGCTTATGAGATAGAAAGAGAAGATTTAGGTATAGTAGGTGGAGCGCAAGATCAATACGCCGCAACTTTTGGTGGTTTTAATTTTATGGAATTTTATGATAATAAAAGAGTCATTGTTAATCCTTTGCGTATTAAAAACTGGATTGCAAGTGAGCTTGAAGCTAGAATTGTGCTTTATTTTACAAATATTACAAGAGAAGCAAAAGACATAGAAGAACATAAAAAAGGAAAGCTTGGAGATGAAAAGTCTTTAGAAGCAATGCACGCTATAAAACAAGATGCTATAAAGATGAAGGAAGCTTTATTTAAGGCGGACTTTGATACTTTGGCACAAATTTTAGGCAAGTCTTGGCAGTCAAAAAAAATTATTTCTGAAATTGTTAGTAATGATGAACTTGAAAGAATTTATCATTTAGCTATGCAAAATGGAGCTTATAGTGGCAAAACTAGTGGAGCAGGAGCAGGTGGATTTATGTTTTTCTTCGTAGATCCTACTAAAAAATACAACTTAATCAAAGCTTTAAGTAAAGAGCAAGGCTGGGTGCAAGATTTTTCATTTACAAAAGAGGGGGTTAAATCATGGAAATTATAAATAATTATATAAAAGAACATTTTCAAGAATCAATTTTATTAAAAGAGCAAATTTTAAAAGATGAGAATTTAATAACTCTTATTAAAAATGCTTCATTAGAAATCATAAAAGCTTATAAAAATAATAACAAAACTTTACTAGCAGGAAACGGCGGTAGTGCAGCTGATGCACAGCACATCGCAGGAGAATTTGTAAGTAGGTTTTATTTTGATAGACCCGGTATCGCAAGTATTGCACTTACTACAGATACTAGCATATTAACAGCTATTGGTAATGACTATGGTTATGAAAATTTGTTTGCTAGACAAGTGCAAGCTCAAGGTGTTAAGGGAGATGTTTTTATAGGCATTTCAACAAGTGGAAATAGTAAAAATATCTTAAAAGCTTTAGAGTTTTGCAAACAAAAAGAAATCATAAGTATAGGCTTAAGTGGAGCTAGTGGCGGGGCTATGAATGAACTTTGTGATTATTGTATAAAAGTGCCTTCAACTTGCACGCCAAGAATTCAAGAAGCGCATATTTTAATAGGACATATTATTTGTGCTATTGTCGAAGAAGAGCTTTTTGGTAAAGGTTTTTCTTGCAAGCAATAATACTTTGTGGCGGCTTAGGAACAAGACTTAAAAGTATTATAAAAGACATTCCAAAGCCTATGGCACCGATAAATGATAAGCCTTTTTTAGAATTTATTTTTGAGTATCTTAAAAAGCAAGGTATAAAAGAAGTAATTTTAGCAGTATCATACAAATATGAAGTGATAAAAGAGTATTTTAAAGATGAGTTTTTAGGTATAAAAATAAAATACAGCATCGAAAAAGAGCCTCTAGGAACAGGTGGAGCCATAAAAGAGACTTTGAAATTTGTAAAAAATGAAGCTTATGTTTTAAATGGTGATACTTTTTTTGACATAGATTTAAGTAAATTAAAGCTAAATGAAAGTAAAATTTGTCTTGCTTTAAAACAAATGAATGATTTTGATAGATACGGCACAGTAAATGTTGATGAACAAGATCTTGTAATTTCTTTTGAGGAAAAGGTATTTAAAAAGCAAGGTTTAATCAATGGTGGAATTTATCTTTTAACTAAAGATATTTTTAATGATTTTGCTTTGCAGGAAAAATTTTCTTTTGAAGAGTTTTTACAAGAAAATTATAAAAAACTAAAGGCTAGGGCTTGTATTTTTGATGATTATTTTATAGATATTGGTGTGCCTGAGGATTATTATCATTTTCTAATCAATAATTGAATATAATTATTTCTTGTTTTTTTGATTGATTTATTTTAAAGGAAAAACCCATGCTCAACCCAAATTCAGCCATAGAAAGAGTAAAAAACCATTTAGCTTATAAACTAGGTCAAACTGTGATAGAACATAGACATAACGGGGGGGGGGTATATAGCATTATTTAAAAAACTCTATAAAATCAAAAAACAACATAAAAAAGAACAAAAAATTTATCAACAAATCATACAAGTCTTTCCCCAACTTAAATACCCAAGTTTAGAAACATGTTCTGATTATAATGAAGCTTTAAGATGTAAATTCCATTTATCTTACATGATAGGTGAAGTTTTAATTAAGGCTTATCAGAATTGGTATAAAGGAGGTGGATTTAAATTAAAAAATAATATTAAAAAAGCAAATAAAGAATTTCAAATTTTTAGAGAAATTCTAAAAGAATTTAAAGAATTAAATGGTGAAACTTTAAAAGCTATTCAAGATAATAAACAATTATTCCTAAAAGAATTTCCAAGAATAAAAAATATCTTAAAAACACATCAAGATTATCAACCTATACTAGATAATATCTTTCACAACTTTAATTATTTTATAAAAAATTTCGATCTTATAGAAGAATGGTTATTATCAGATGATTTCAAAGAAAAATATAAAAAAGAAAACCATCCTTATCCTTCATTACTTGATCCTAAAAAACTTAATGATGAAAATGAAAAAATCAATTATCATAACATACCTGCTGAACTTGCTTGGAAGATGAATTTGCCTTTACCACCCAATTATGAGTTTATGTGGTTTTTTAGCCATGGTGCTGGCGCGTTTACTTTAGGTCAATTTTTTTATCATTTGTTTAAAATTAATATATTGGATTATTTTTGTGGAGGAGACGGGGATATCCGTTATTATAAATTTTATAATAAATTGTTAGAATTAAAAGATAAAAGAAATATTATTACTATAAATGATATAGACCCATCATGGTATGGCAATCAGCATAAAAGAGATAAATTATTTTCATCTTTTCAAAAAATAACTCCTATTCTATTTCAGATAAGGGATCCTATAGAATTGATTAAACATGCTTATGGTAGAAAATGGGGAAATAATTTAGCCAAAACAAAAGAATTTGATTTGAGTTATCAATTTAATGATATCATAACGGAAGTAGAAGTATATAATTATAATTTGCCTAATACTTTGGAAGGACAAAGGCCGCAATCGTTTTTATGGAAATCTTTAATCGAATGTTTTGATAAATTTAATGATTGTTTTTATTTAGATATCTCAAAGATAAGAGGTGAAGAAACTATTCACACATTAAATTATCTATCAAATAAATTTAATTTGAAACAAATTAAGATTAACGATAAAGAGTTTGTAACAAAAAGTTACTTTAAAGGAAATTTATATTTTCTATTGCCTTTGACTTTGTATTTAAATAAAGAAGACTTAAATACAAATATTCCGAATAAAAAGATTAATAAAAACAATAGTTTGATAATTAATATTAATTTTTTTCAAAATGATAATAACTTATTTAATTTATATTCTGAGCTTAGTATTTTGGATATGGATAGTTCAGTGGGTTTTTATATCGATAAGCAAGATTATAATAAATTAAAAAATGATAGTATTTTTTATAAGCAAGTAATAGATTATCTTCGGAATTTTGCTTATGAATTAAAAAATAGAATTCAAATAGAAGAAGATTTGATGCTTAAAGTTGAAGATGTTTTGAGACATTTATATAATAATAAAAATGCTAGAGTAAGTGCTAAAAATATCTTGGATGAAGAATTGGTTTATATTAAACAACATCGTCCAGATATAGTAGCATCTTGGAAATACTATCAAGAATTTGAGAAGATGTGTAAAGAGTTGGATGGTGATGTCCATGAAAAAGATTTTCAAATTAAATAAAAAAAAGATATAATTACGTTTTAATTTAGAGAAAGGAGACAATATGAAACAAGGGGATTTTACAGAGGTTGCAAAGCATTATCATAATAGACCTGCTTATAGTCCGTTTTTACTTGAAAAACTTGTAGCTTGTATCAATGATAAAAATAAAAATTTAAAAGATTTAAATATTGTCGAAGTAGGAGCTGGCACTGGAAAACTTACTAAGATGTTAGGAGAAATGTTTGGATGTCAAATTAGCGCTGTGGAACCAAACGATAATATGCGTGAAGAAGGGCAAAAATTTACACAAAATTTATCAAATATTTCTTGGCATAAAGGGAGTGGCGAAGAAACCTGCATGAGCAATAATCAAGCTGATTGGGTCATCATGGCTAGTTCTTTTCATTGGACAGATCCTAAAAAATCTCTCCCAGAATTTAATCGTATATTGACAGGGGGGGGGTATTTCACCGCGATTTGGAATCCTCGCCACATTGTAGAGGGTTCGGTTTTTGATGAAATCGAAAAGGAGATTAAACATATTGTTCCAGAGCTTGCTCGTGTAAGTAGCGGTACTCAAAATGTTAAAAAATGGGAAGAAATTCTTGTTTCAACAGGAGATTTCATAGACTGCTTTTTTATGGAATGTGATTATAAAGAGTTTTGGGATAAAGAGCGTTATCTTGGAGCTTGGCATTCTGTAAATGATATACAAGCACAAGCAGGTGAAAAAAGATGGAAGGAAATTTTAGAGATGATAAAAGCTAAAATTTCTCATATGCAAAGTATAGAGATTCCTTATAAAATAAGAGCATGGACAGCTAGAAAAGCATAAAATACCTCCTTTTTTCATCAAGCTTGTCAAAGATGAAAAAAAGGAAATAAAATGCAAAAACTAGTAGAACAAGTGTGGGATTATACCAAGCATGCTAAATTTTATAGCTATAGACCAAATTATGCTCCAAAAACTATAGATATGCTAATTAGTCTTATTGGAAAAAAAGATATCAAGGTGGCTGATATCGGTGCAGGAACTGGAAATTTAAGCATTATGCTTTTAGAAAGAGGATGTAAGGTAGTATCTGTAGAACCAAATGATGCGATGCGTGAGATTGGGATAGAAAGAACTAAAGGTGAGAAGATTGACTGGGTTAGAGCAACAGGCTTAAACTCAACACTTCAAAATAGTGAATTTGATTGGGTGACTTTTGGTAGTAGTTTTAATGTAATGGATAGAAATGAAGCCTTAGAGGAAGCGCATCGCTTATTAAAATCAGAGGGATATTTTTCTTGTATGTGGAATCACAGGGATTTAAACGATCCTGTACAAAAAATAGCTGAAGATACTATTGTAGAATTTGTACCAAATTATACAAGGGGAACAAGAAGAGAAGATCAAAGACCAATTATAGAGAGTCGAAAGGATCTTTTTGATAATATTGTTTATATTGAAGAGGATTTTTATTTTCATCAAAGCATTGAAAATTATATTAATGCATGGAAGAGTGTTAAAAATCCTTACTGGGATTTGGAGACTGATGAAGGAAACGAATTGTTTAATAAAATTAGTGATAAAATTTCACAAAGACTTCCTAAGGAATTTAGCATAAAATATACCACTCGTTGTTGGAGTGCTAAAAAAATATAAAACTAAGGAAAAATATGGCGGAGTTAAAATTTAAAACCAAAGCACAAAATTTAAAAAATTTACAAACAAAATTAAAAAAAGCAAAAGTTCTACCTTTGGTTTTAACTTCGCTTGAAGAATTAATATCAAATGAAGATAAAGTTTTACAGGATATTCAAACCTTAAAGGCTAATAGACTCATTATAAGAAGTTCTTCTTTAAGTGAAGATAGTATGAAAAACTCCAATGCAGGTGCTTTTCTTTCTTTGGCAAATATTAAAGCCGATTCTAAAGATGAATTACTAGCAGCCTTATATGAAGTTGCTAATTCCATGCCGTCAAAAAGCGATGAAATTTTAGTCCAACCCATGCTTGAAAACATTACACTTTGTGGTGTCGGTTTTAGTGTTGATAAAGATAATTTTTCCCCTTATTTTTGTCTTCAATATGATGAAAATGGTTCAAATAGCTCTATTACAGATGGAAGTAGTAAGACTGCAAAAACTTACTATCATTACAGAGATTATTTAGAATTTAAAGATATTAGACTTCAAAAAATTATAGAACTTATAAAAGAATTAGAAGTTTTATATGACTGTTGTTTTTTGGATGTTGAATTTGCATTTGCTATTCAAGATGATAAGGAAGAACTTTTTTGCTTGCAAGTTCGTCCTTTGGTTATGCATGAAAAAAATAATTTATTTCATTCTTTACCAAAAGAAGCTTTATATAGATTTTATAAGCGTTTTGAGTCTTTAAAAGAAGCTAGATCTAGGGTTTTGGGAGATAAGGCCATTTTTGGAGTAATGCCTGATTGGAATCCAGCTGAAATTATAGGGTTAAGACCTAAGCGTTTAGCTTTTAGTTTATATAAAGAAATCATCACAGATAATATCTGGGCGTATCAAAGAGATAATTATGGTTATAGAGATCTAAGATCCCATCCTTTAATCCATTCTTTTTTAGGCATTCCTTATGTGGATGTAAGATTATCTTTTAATTCTTTTATACCAAAAAAATTAGATGAAAATATTGCACAAAAACTTGTCAATTTTTACTTAGATAAGCTTAATAAAAATCATGAATTGCACGATAAGATTGAATTTAATATTGTTTATTCTTGTTATGACTTTAATAGTTCTAAAAAATTAGAAGAACTTTTAAATCATGGTTTTAATGAAAATGAAATCAAAAGATTAGAATTTTCATTATTAGAACTTACAAATAAGATTATTAATCCTAGATCAGGGTTTTATTTAAAAGACATACAAAAAGCTTATAAGCTAAAAGAAAGATATGATGGCATTATTAATTCTAATTTTTCTTTAATTGATAAAATTTATTGGCTTATTGAAGAATGCAAGCGTTATGGAACCTTGCCTTTTGCTGGGGTGGCTAGGGCTGCATTTGTAGCAATGCAACTTTTAAATTCTTTAGTTGAGATTGATTTTATAACCAAAGAGGAAAAAGATGATTTTTTAAATTCACTCAATACAGTGAGCAAAAATTTAAGCAAACAAACAAACCATCTTAATTTTCACAACAAAGATCAATTTTTAAAAGATTTTGGACATTTAAGAGCAGGAACTTATAATATTTTATCGCCAAGGTATGATGAAGATTTTGAGCTTTATTTTGATGCAGATCAAAAAGATAGTAAAGTTTATTTACAAGATAAAGCTTTTGTTTTTTCAGAAGAAAAGACAAGAGCTTTAAATGCTTTACTTAAAGAACATGGACTAGAAATTAATGCTTGTGAATTTTTTGATTTTTTAAAACAGGCTATCGAGGGTAGAGAGCTCGTTAAATTTGAATTTACTAGATTGCTTTCTAAAGCCATAGTTTATATAGAAGAATTAGGCAAATATTATGATATTGAAAAAGAAGATTTGGCTCATCTTGATATAAAAAGCATTTTAAATCTTTATTCTAGTCTTTATTCTATAAATCCAAAAGAGCAGTTTATAGAAGAAATTAATCGCAATAAAAAAGAATATGAACTTACACAAGCTATAAAACTTCCTTCTTTACTTTGTAATGCTGATGAAATTTTTTCTTTTTATAATCATAGCATTATTCCAAATTTTATTACACAAAAGAGCATTACTGCATTTACGGCGAAGGAAAATGATAAAGATTTAGAAGGAAAGATTGTTTTAATTTATGCAGCAGATCCTGGATATGATTATTTATTTACAAAAAATATAGCAGGACTTATTACATGTTATGGGGGTGCTAATTCACATATGGCCATTCGTGCCTCAGAACTTGGAATGCCTGCTGTTATAGGAGTTGGAGAAGAAAATTTTGAAAAATATTTAAAAGCTAAAAAAATAAATATAGAATGTGAAAGTGAGCAAATATTTTGTTTATAGGTATTACTCAAAGGCTTATTTGCAACGATAGTTATCATGAAAAAAGAGAATGTTTGGCTTTGGATTGGGGAAAATTATTTAATAAAGATTTATTTAAAAATTTTACTCCTCTTCCTCTTAGCTATGAAATAGATTTTTCTTATTATAAACATCTAATAAAAGCTGTGATATTAAGTGGTGGCAATGATTTAAGTTTTTATAGTCCTAATGTTTTATCCAAAAAGAGAGATTTATATGAAAAGCAAGTTATAGAAATTTGTTTAGAAGAAAAAATACCACTTTTAGGAATTTGCAGAGGGGCTCAGATGATAGCTCATTATTTTAACAGCCATATAAGTCCTTGTGAAAATCATATAGGCAAACATGAAGTATTTTTCTCAAAAGAAAAATTTATAAGCAATTCTTTTCATAATTTTGCTATTGAAAAATTAGGCGAAGATCTTGTAGAACTTTGCTTAGCAAAAGATAATACCATAGAAGCTTTTAAACATAAGTATGAAAATATTTTTGGTATAATGTGGCATATTGAAAGAGAAAATGGACTTAATAATATTCAAATTTTAAAAGAGTGGTTTAGTTTAATCAAGGAATAATATGAATGCAATTATCTTAGCAGCAGGTTTTGGATCAAGGCTGATGCCTTTAACAAAAGATCAACCAAAGTGTATGGTTGAGTATAAGAATAAAAAAATAATAGATTATGAAATCGAAGCTTTAAAATCAGCAGGTATAAATGAAATAGCTGTTGTGGGTGGATATTTAAACGATGTGCTAAAAAATTATCTTAATAAATATGATATTGAGCATTTTTTTATTAATTCAAAATATGATAAAACCAATATGGTTCATACTTTTTTTTGCGCTAAAGATTTTATGTTAAAATGCATCGAAGAAAAACAAGATTTGATTATTTCTTATGCGGATATTGTTTATTTTCAAGATTGCGTGCAAAAGCTTATAAATGCCAAAGAAGAACTTGCTATAGTAGTTGATAAGTCTTGGTGTAAGCTTTGGAGCAAACGCTTTGCAAATCCTTTAGAAGATGCTGAAACATTAAAGATGACAAATGGTTATATTATAGAACTTGGAAAAAAAGCTAATGCCTATGATGAGATAGAAGCTCAATATATAGGACTTTTTAAATTTTCTTATCAATTTCTTTCCGAAGTTATTGCTTTTTATGAAATGCTTGATCGAGATATTTTATATGATAATAAAAATTTTGAAAATATGTACATGACAAGTTTTTTGCAAGCTTTAATTGAAAAATACAACAACGCAAAAGCAGTGGAAATTGATGGCAATTGGTGTGAAATTGATTTTATGAGTGATTTAGAGGTGCAAATTGAAAAATAATCCTTATATTATTTGGCTTACTGGTTTAGCTGGAAGTGGAAAAACAACTATAGGTCAAGCTTTGTATGAAAAATTAAAATTAAAATATAAAAACCTTATTTATCTCGATGGAGATGAGTTAAGAGAAATATTAGGACATTATGCATACGATAGACAAGGTCGCATAGATATGGCTTTGAAAAGAGCTAAATTTGCAAAATTTTTAAACGATCAAGGTATGATGGTTATTGTCACTACGATTTCAATGTTTAATGAGATTTATGATTACAATAGAAAGCAATTAAAAAAATATTATGAAATTTATATAGAATGCGATATGCATGAATTAATACAAAGAGATCAAAAAGGGCTTTATACTAAGGCTTTAAATAAAGAAATTGATAATGTAGTTGGTGTTGATATAGAATTTGATAAACCAGAGGCTGATTTAGTGATCAATAATTCTTGTCGAAATAATTTAGAAGAAAAAGTTGAACTTATAATAAAGAAATTGGCATTGTGAAGTATTACTCAATATCAAAAAAACTTATTGCTAATGTTAGAAATTTTTACACCATTTCTTTGTATAAGAAAAATTTAAAAATCAAAAAAGATGATCTTTTCTTTGGTTGGGGACGCAAAAAATCAGGTTTAAAAGCTATGAATTTAGCTAAAAAATATAAGGCTAAATTCATACTTTTAGAAGATGGATTTATCCGCTCATTAAACTTAGGGGTTGAAAATAGCCCAAGTTTTTCTATGGTTAAAGATGATATAGGCATTTATTATGATGCAACAATGCCTTCAAAGCTTGAAAATCTTTTAAATACTTGTGAATTTAAAGATGAAGAAATCAAGCAAGCTAAAAAAGCTATAGAGCTTATCAAAAAATATAAAATTAGCAAGTATAATAACAATCTCGATATTCCAGATAATTATTTTCAAAAAGATGAAAAACGCGTTTTAATCATCACTCAAACGGCCAATGATGCCTCTCTTGAATTTGGGCTTGCTAAAGATTTTAAAACTCTTGATATGATAAAAGATGCCATAAAAGAAAATCCTAAATCTACAATTTATATAAAAATCCATCCAGATGTTTTAAGTGGTAAAAAACAAAGTGATTTAGATTTAAATTCCTTACCTAAAGAATGTATTTTAATCACTGAAAATTTTAATCCCATAGCCTTGCTTGAGTTTTTTGATAAGGTTTATACCAAAACTTCTGGTATGGGTTTTGAAGCTTTGATGCAAGAATGTGAGTGTATTTGTTATGGCATGCCTTTTTATGCGGGCTGGGGTCTAACAAAAGATAAATTAGAGTGTAAAAGAAGGATGCAAAAAAGAAGTTTAGAAGAAGTTTTCTATGCTGCTTATATACTTTATGCTGAGTATTTTAATCCTTATTTAAATCAAAAAAGTAATATTTTTGATACTATTCAAACTTTAGCAAAATATAAAGATATAGAAAAGGTAAATTCTAACAAGCTTTTTATGCTAGGCTTTACCCTATGGAAAAGGCATTTTATCAAGCCTTTTTTTAAGGCTAAAGATAATGAAATTATTTTTTTAAATTCTTTAAAATCTTTAGCTAGATATAAACTTAAAGAAAATGATAAATTTTTCATTTGGGGTAAAAGGATAGATTATAACGCTCTTAAAACTACTCTTATAAAAAAAGCGCAAGATGAGAATTTGCTCCATTTTACTCCCAAAATTTCTTTAGTTGAAGATGGATTTATTCGCTCAATCTCTTTAGGTTCTGATCTTACGCGCCCTTTTTCTTTAATTGTTGATGATAAAGGACTTTACATAGATCCAAATAAAGCAAGTAAATTAGAAGAGCTTTTGCAAAACGAAATTTTTGATGAAAATATGCTAAATAGGGCAAAAAATATTATAAAAATCTTACTTGAGAACCGCTTTTCAAAATACAATGGCTTAAAGCATGAAGACTTAAAAATCAATGCCAAAATAGGACAAAAGATTATTTTAATCCCTGCTCAAGTTGAAGATGATGCTTCGATGATTTTAGGGGGTTTTGGCTTATCTACTCTTGATTTGCTTAAGGAGGTGCGTGCTAAAAATCAAGATGCTTATATCATCTTTAAACCCCATCCTGATGTGTTAAGCGGTAACCGTGTAGGTTTAAAAGATGAAACACTCATCTTGGAATTTTGTGATGAGATTGTAAAAGATTGCAGTATTGATAGCGCTATAAAAATTGCTGATGAAATTCACACTATTACTTCTACAAGTGGTTTTGATGCTCTTTTAAGGGCTAAAAAAGTTTTTACCTATGGTATGCCTTTTTATGCGGGCTGGGGTTTAACAAAAGATAAATATAGATGTGAAAGAAGAATAAGAAAACTAAGCCTAGAAGAGCTTGTAGCAGGTGCTTTGATCACATATCCAAGATATATAAATCCTAAAACAAAAACTTTATGTGAAATTGAAGTTTGTTTAGATATAATGCTAAATTTACAAAAAGCTTATTTTTCAAAAAAATATATAAAATTGGCAATAGATTTTAAAACTTTTATGCTTAGAAAAATAAGAAGATTTTATGAATTTTTAGCAAAGAAATGAGATTTAGCACTAAAATTAAAAAAGAATTTAGCGGTAAAAATGTTTTACTCTTGCAAGGGCCTGTGGGAAATTTTTTTCATCATCTTGCAGTGAAAATGAGAAAAAACCAAACCAAAGTTTTTAAACTCAATTTTAACGGCGGAGATTTTTTTTTCTATCCTAGCGGAACGAGGTGTAAGTGTGATGAAAAAGATCTTGAAAATTTCTATAGAGATTTTTTTCAAAATAAAAAAATCGATGCTATTTTAATGTATAATGATTGTCGCATTATACATGCTAAGGCTATTAAAGTGGCTAAAGAATTAGGAATTGAAATATGGATTTTTGAAGAAGGATATTTAAGGCCTTATTGTATTACTTTGGAAAAAGATGGGGTGAATGCAAATTCTTCTTTACCGCGTGATAAAAATTTTTATCTTTCTCAAAATATTTTTACCAAAGAAAGCATAAAAGAAATTCCAGGTGGATTTAAATTTATGGCTTTTGATGCTTTTTTGTATTGGTTGTTTGCTTTTATTTTGGCTCCATTTTTTAACAACAAACTTCATCATCGCACTTTATATCCTTTTGAATTTTTATTTTGGTTTAGATCATTGTATAGAAAGTATCTTTATAAGATTACAGAAAAAAAACTAAATGAAAAGATTTATAATTTAGAAAAAAAGTACTTTTTGGCGATTTTACAAGTTTATAGCGATACGCAAATTAAATATCATTACAAAAAAAGCATAGAGCACTTTATAGAGGAAACCATACTTTCTTTTGCAAACCATGCAAGAGCTAAATCTTATCTAGTTTTTAAACACCATCCCATGGATAGGGGCTATAAGAATTATTTTAAACTTATAAATGATTTAAGTCGAAAATATCATGTAGAAGGAAGGGTTTTATATGTTCATGATACCCACTTGCCAGTTCTTTTAAGAAAGGCTTTGGGTTGTATTACTATAAATTCAACAGTAGGCCTTAGTGCTATTTTAGAAGGCTGTCCGACTAAGGTTTGTGGCAATGCTTTTTATAATTTTGAAGGCTTATCTTATCCAAAAAAACTTCAATTTTTTTGGCGTGAAGCTCATGCTTATAAACCCAATCCTGTTTTGGTATGTAATTTTAAGAAATATCTTTTACAAACTAATCAATTCAACGGCAATTTTTATAAAAATTTCTTTTTAGACAAATAAGACTAAAAAGCTTTGATTAAGAGAGCTTTTAAAGCAAAGTTGTTATAATTAAAAGCAAAAAGAAATTATTGTATGGATAGGGAAGTATTTTATATAGCAGGATATGATCCTAAAAGTTATAGATTTTATTATGATTTATTTAAAAAAAACCTAAAAGATTATTCTCATGCTTTTAACATTAAAGCTGATTTAAGTAAAATTGAAAAAAATGAGCAATTTCCTTTTTTTCAAATTTCTTGCGAAGGAGTACAAACTAAATATCATTTTTTAACATGGAATGATATTGTTAAGAAAAATTGGTCAGAAAATTATAAAGATGCTTTGGCAGATTGTTATAGTTTTTTTAGAATTTATACTATCACAGGACTTTTTATCAAATTTGGCAAAGAGTCGATTTATCAACTTATCACAGGTTATTATCCTTTTTTTTATGTGTTATTTTCTTTACTATTTTCTTTGGTTTTGGCTTTTGGAAGTTTTGCTTTTTTGCAAAATTATATGCATTTTTCTTTAGCTATCATCATAGGATGTTTTTTAGGATTTTTACTAAATCATTTTTTATTTAAATTAGGTAAGAAATTAGCTGTATTTTGGATAGCAAGAATTTGTGCTTTTTGTGCTACTTGGCAAGATAAAAAAACAGGCACTATGCAAGAAAGAATCAAGCTTTTTGCGAATACCATAGTAGATAAGCTAAAACAAAATGAAAATAAACAAGATTATGAACTTGTTTTAGTAGCACATAGTGTTGGAACTATAGTTTGTATAGAAGTTTTGGAGTGTATTTTAAGACAAAATTTAGATTTATCTTTACTTCATAAGTTAAAAATTCTTACTCTAGGAGAATGCATTCCTTTAGTGAGTTATCAAAAAAAAGCGGATGAATTTAGAAAGAAGCTTGAATTTGTTTCAAGGTTTGATTTAAAATGGTATGATTACACATCGATTATTGATGGAGCATGTTTTCCTCAAGTGGATTTTTTCCGCACGAGTGGCGTAAATGCTAAATTTACACCCCCATTTTTAAGTACTAAATTTCACGCTTTATATGAAAAACATGAGTATAAAAAAATAAAAAGAGATAAAAACAAAGCGCACTTTTTATATCTTTATAGTATTAGTGTTAAAGGTGATTATGATTTTTTTTCTTTCATCATAATGCCTAAATTTTTAGAAGAAAAGGTAAAAATATGAGTGAATGCCCCTTTTTTCCAAAACCTTATCAAAATAAAGCTTCTACGCTTTTAACTTTTTTGTTAAAGCGTAGATCTTGGCTTGATGGGCTTTATGAGCGTAGTTATAAAATGCAAACAGGCTATGTGAAGATGCCAAATTTTGATCTTTATGTCATAAATGACACTAAAGAAGTTAAAAGAATGATGGTTGATGAGGTTAGAGAATTTCCTAAAAGTGCATTTTTACATGAGCTTTTAAGTCCGCTTTTAGGGGAGAGTATTTTTACTACAAATGGTGAAGTTTGGAAAAAACAAAGAGAGCTTTTGCGTCCAAGTTTTGAAATGACTCGTATCAATAAAGTGTTTAATCTTATGAGTGAAGCTGTGGCAGATATGATGGATCGTTTTAGCAAGTATCCAAATCATGCTGTTATCGAAGTAGATGAAGCTATGACTTTTATTACCGCTGATGTGATTTTTCGCACCATTATGTCTTCAAAACTCGATGAGGAAAAAGGTAAAAAAATCTTAAACGCATTTGTGACTTTTCAAGAGCAAAGCGTGCATACAGCCATGCGTCGTATGTTTTGTTTTCCAAAATGGCTTTCTTATGTGTTAGGAGATCGTAAGCGTGCTAAAGCCGGAGATGTGATCAGACAGGTTTTAAGTGATATCATAAAACCAAGATATGATATGGCAGATAATGCAGAATTTGAAGATATTTTAGGATCTTTGCTTTTAGTAGTGGATGCTGATACAAATAAGCGTTTTTCTTTTGAGGAAATTTTAGATCAAGTGGCTATGCTTTTTTTAGCAGGACATGAAACCACAGCAAGTTCTTTGACATGGACGCTTTATTTGCTCAGTCTTTATCCTAAGGAGCAAGAAAAAGCTTACGAGGAGATTACTCAGGTTTTACAGGGTGGAGCCATTGAAATTTCGCATCTAAGACAGTTTAAATACTTAACAAATATTTTTAAAGAATCTTTAAGACTTTATCCTCCTGTTGGTTTTTTTGCAAGAGAGGCAAAAAAAGATACCCAAGTTAGAGATAAGCTTATTAAAAAAGGTTCTGGGGTGGTGATTGCTCCTTGGCTGATACACAGACATGAAGAATTTTGGACAAATCCGCATGGATTTAATCCTTCTCGTTTTGAAGGAGAGTACAAAAAAGATGCTTATTTGCCTTTTGGGGTAGGGGAAAGAATTTGTATAGGACAAGGTTTTGCTATGCAAGAAGCGATTTTGATTTTGGCTAATATTTTAAAAACTTACAAACTAGAACTTGAAGAAGGTTTTGTACCTGATGTAGTAGGGCGTTTAACAGTGCGTTCGGCTAATGGTATGAGGATAAAATTTAGCAAAAGAAAGCTATGAAAAGAGTTAGAACTAAAATTCGCGCCAATTTTCGTCGTCGTGTAAAACGCACCTTAAAAGGAAGCTTAAAAGAAAAATTAGCAGGGACTATTCTGCTTTGTGCAATAGTACCTTTAGCAGTTTTAGGATATCTTTTTATCGTGATTATAGGAATTTTTTTTAATACCGCACGAGCAAGACAGGGTGTTAGAGCCTTAGATCATTTTGTAAATGCAAGCTTGTTTAATGGCTATGCTTGGGAGAGCGTTTCTTCTCATGCGTGGCGTGAAAGAAATCGCAAAAAATGGGCAAGGATTGTTATAAAAATCACAGATTTTTTTCAAAAAGATCATTGTAAAAGAGCAAACAAAAGAGAACAACCTGTGGTGGATTTCATACTTTCAAGAAATTTAGACAAGCAAACTATAGGAAAATAATCAAACTATAGCCACTATGGCTATAGCAAAACCATTATCATGAGAAATACTTAGGGAAGTTTGAGTGATATTAAAATCTTTTGTAATTTTTTGAGAATATTTTAATTTAGGCGCGTTTTTTTCATCTTTTGATATTTCAATATCAAAAAAACTGCATAATTCACAAATTCCAACACCCAAAGCCTTGCTAGCGGCTTCTTTAGCAGCCCAAAGACCTGCTAGAGTTGCTGGATTTTTAATGAGTATTTGTTCTTTTGGGCTTAGAAATTTATCCAAAAAATTTTTGCCATGTCTAGAATGAATTTTTTCTATTCTAGAAATGGCGATGATATCACAGCCTACACGCATTAAGAAACTACAAAATCCGTAAAATAAACATTTTTAATAAAGCCATCGGTTAAAATTTCATTGATTTTTCCAACTAGCTCATCTTTTAAACGTTCTTTGCCTTTTTGTGTACTTACTTCTTCAAAGGTTTTAGCTGTTAATGTACGAATAATAATATCACGAATCACTGGGACTTTTTTATCAAGTTCAGGTTTTAAAAGTTCGCTATTTTGTTCTAGTTCTATAGTGCATTTTACATATCTTGAGCCGCTATCGCTAAGTAAATTTAGGGTAAAAGGATCAAGTGGATACATAGGACCTATATTAGCAAAATCACTACCTCGCTGAGTAGGAGCTGAAACTTTAGGTTTATCAGTTTTTGCCTCTTCTTTTGGGGCTTCTTTGACTTCACTTTCATCACTTGAACTGCTTGAAATAAGCCAAGCAATTACTCCCATAATACTAAGAAGTAAAACAAAAAGTAAAATAACAATAATAATTACAAGTGAACCGCCTTTTTTCTTTTTCGTTTCTTCGTTTTCTAATTCTTCATCCATAAATTTTCCTTCATTTAGTGAAATTAATGTAAAATTGTAGCAAAAATTTCTTTTCTATCCAAATTTGCTTTAGAAAAACGATAAATTTAGGTTAAAGAAGAGATGAATTTGAAGGAAAAAAATGTTAGATGTGATTTTTAGAGAATATGATATAAGAGGACTTTATGGCAAAGAACTGAATGAAAAAAGCGTTAAAGCTATAGGTTTTTGCTTGGGACAAACCATGCTAAATAAAGGCTGTAAAAATGTAAGTGTGGGCTATGATGCAAGATATAGTGCAAATGAACTTTTTAATTATCTAGTGAGTGGACTTAACAAAGCGGGAATAAAAATCTGTGATATAGGGCTTGCGCCAACTCCATTGGGGTATTTTAGTCTTTATGAGGGCTTGAAATTTGATGCAAATGTTATGATAACAGGCTCTCATAACCCAAAAGATTATAATGGTTTTAAAATCACTATCAATAAAGAAAGTTTTTTTGGCGTAGAGTTAAAAGAGTTTTCAAAAGAAGTTTATAAGCATTTAGATGATGATATTGAAGAAAATTTAGAAGTAGAAAAATACGATATTTTAAACCTTTATGTGAAATTTATGTGCGAGCAATTTAGCTTTTTAAAGGATTTTAATTATAAATTTGGTGTTGATTGCACAAATGGTGCGGCTGGAGTAGTGATAGAGCCTTTAATTAAAGCTTTAAATTTAAAAGCTCATGTAATGTTTGCAGAGCCTGATGGACAGTTTCCAAACCATGCTCCAGATCCTACAGAAGAAGAAAACTTAAGTGCGATTAGAGAATTTTTAAATCAAAATCAAGATTATTCTTTAGCTTTTGCTTTTGATGGGGATGCTGATAGAATGGTTGCTTTGAGTAAAACTCATGTATTTTGTGGGGATGAGCTTTGTTATTTGTTTGCTAAAGATATCCCTAATCCACGCATTTTAGGTGAGGTAAAATGTTCTAAAAATCTTTTTGATGAAGTGGCTAAATTTGGAACTATTTTTATGGGAAAAACAGGACATTCTAATATCAAAAAAATGATGAAAGAAAAAGATATTGATTTAGCTGCTGAAGTGAGTGGGCATATTTTCTTTAAACATAGATATTTTGGTTATGATGATGGAATTTATGCATTTTTAAGAGCCTTGGAGCTTGTTTATAAAGGTTTTGATCTAGAAAGTATGATTAAAGCTTTACCAAAACTTTATACTACACCTGAAATTAAAATTCCTGTAAATGAAGAAGAAAAATTCAAACTTGTGGAAGAATTTCAAAAAGAGATTGAAAAAGGAGCTTTAAAAGGTGTTAAAAGTCTTTGTGAAATTGATGGAGCTAGGATAGATTTTGGCGATGGATGGGCTTTACTTCGTGCATCTAATACCAGTCCTTATCTTATCACACGCTTTGAGGCAACATCTTTAGAAAGAGCAAAAGAGCTTGAAAGTATGGTATTTACTTTGTTTAATGATATAAAAGCTAGATTTAAGAATTGATGAGATAATATTCCGCGATTTAATTTATTTTAAAAAGGAATTAAAAATGAAAAAAATACTTATTCTACTTACACTATGTGCTTTTGCTTTTGGTGCAAGTGAATGTGATAGAAAAATCGATCGTATCAATAAAGAAATCAGTTTTTCTAAAGCACATAATGACACAGCTAGAACTTTAAGTTTAGAACTTGCTTTAAAGCAAGTGCAAAATGATTGTACTAAAGATCCTATGTTTTATGATAAAAAACTAGAAGCTAAAAAACTTAAAGAACAAGAAGTGGAAAAAATCGAAAAAGAACTCGATGCTTTACATGATCAAAAAGACTATATGAGCAAGGTTGAGTATAAGGCTAAGAAAAAAGCTTTAAAAGAGCAAAAAGAGAAAATTAAAAAAGAGATTGAAGAATATATCGATAATCTCTAAAAATTAAAAAGGCTAATTAAATTTTAGCCTTTTTAAACCCTGCCTTTTTTAAGGTTTTCTAGTAATTCTTCTATATTATAAATTCCTCTGTGTTCTGGTGTTAAAAGATGGATTAAAATATCGCCAAGATCAATCACGCTCCATTCTTCGCTACTATCTATGTTTAAAAATTCCTCACCTTTGGCTTTAAGTTGTGTTTTAAGCTCATCGATCAAGGATAGAGCGTGTCTTTCTCCTAAAGTAGCTGCAATAATGACATATTTTACAAAGTATTCTTGCTCGCTCATGTCAATGGTTTTGATATTTTCAGCTTTTTTTTCATCTAAAATTTTAACGATTAAATCTATTCTTTCTTGCATTATTGTCCTTTAATTTTTGAAATTGTATCAATTTTTTTGTAATTTTTCATAATATTTTTTTACTTCATCTTTAATTTCTTCACAAACCTCATTTGTATTTAAAGTGTCGCGTATGAAAGAAGAAGCGATTTTTTTATTGGTTTTTAAATCTTTGAAATTCTTAGGAATTCCTATATCATTGCGATTAGCAATAACAAATTCTACTAAAGAATTAAGTTTTTCAAAATCATGCCAAAGATGAAGTTTTTCTAAATGATCTGCGCCGATTAAAAGATAAAATTTACTAGGATTATAAAGCTTATAAAGATACTTAACACTTTCTATGCTAGGAACAGGACGTTTTTGCTTGGTTTCAAAATCACAAATTTCAACTTTTGGAAAATGTCCCCAAAGTTTTTTAACCCATAAGAATCTTTGCTTTTCATCAGCACTAAAGTTTTGTTTAAAAGGGTTGATATAAGTAGGCATAATAATAAGTTTATCAATATCTAATTTTTCCAAAGCCTCTAAAACAACGCTATTGTGTCCATTATGTGGTGGATCAAAACTGCCACCAAAAAGTGCTATCTTCATTAAAATTTTAACCTTTTTTTTGTAGAATATTAACATTATATTTTGCAAAAGGAAATTAAATGGCTGTAAAAGTTGCTATAAATGGTTTTGGACGCATAGGCAGATGTGTTGCAAGAATCATCTTAGAAAGAAATGATATTGAGCTTGTGGCGATAAATGATACTACGGATATTGAACTTACAAAATACCTTTTTAAATACGATACAGTACATGGTGAATTTAAAGGCAGTGTTGATAGTGAAGGCGATGATTTAGTGGTAAATGGTAAAAAAATCAAAGTATTTAAAAGTCGCAATGTAAAAGATCTTGACTTTGCAAAACACGGCGCACAAATTGTTTTAGAGTGCACAGGAGCGCATTTAACTATGGCAAAATGTCAAGAATTTATAGATATGGGAGTACAAAAAGTGATCATGAGTGCTCCTGCAAAAGATGATACTCCTACTTATGTTTTAGGAGTAAATTCAGAACTTTACAAGGGTGAAAGCATTATTTCTAATGCAAGTTGTACAACAAATTGTTTAGGTCCTGTTTGTCGTGTTTTACAAGATAATTTTGGCATAGAAAAAGGACTTATGACAACAATACATGCTTATACAAATGGACAAAGTATTATTGATGCTAAAGCTAAAGATAAACGCCGTTCTCGTGCTGCAGCGCAAAATATCATTCCAACTTCTACAGGCGCAGCAAAAGCTATGAAACTTGTTATGCCTGAACTTAATGGCAAGCTTCATGGACAAAGTATGCGTGTGCCAGTGATTGATGTATCAAGCGTGGATTTAACTGCACAACTAAGCCGTAAAGTCAGCAAAGATGAAATCAATGAAGCTTTTAGAAAAGCTGCAACTACAAATTTAAAAGGCATTTTAATGGTAGATGATGATGAAAGAGTTTCAAGCGATTTTATCACTTGTTCTTATGGAGCCATTGTAGCAAGTGATTTAACTCAAGTGATTGCGGATGATTTTATCAAGGTAATTGCTTGGTATGATAATGAATGGGGCTATTCAAGTCGTCTAGTAGATATGGCAGTATATATTGCAAATAAGGCTTAATCATGAGTGATATTATTTCTATAAAAGACATTGATTTAGCTAAGAAAAAAGTTTTTATAAGATGTGATTTTAATGTTCCTCAAGATGATTTTTTAAATATCACTGATGATAGACGCATAAGATCAGCTATTCCTACGATAAGATATTGTTTGGATAATGGTTGTAGTGTGATTTTAGCCTCTCATTTAGGGCGTCCAAAAGAAATTAGCTCTAAATATTCTTTAGAACCTGTGGCTAAGCGTCTTGCTAGACTTTTAGATAAAGAAATTATTATGGCAAAAGATGTTATCGGCGAAGATGCAAAAACCAAAGCTATGAATTTAAAAGCGGGCGAAATTTTACTTCTTGAAAATTTGCGTTTTGAAAAAGGCGAAACTAAAAATGATGAAAATTTAGCCAAAGAACTTGCTTCTATGGTTCAAGTTTATATCAATGATGCTTTTGGAGTATGCCATAGAGCACATTCTAGTGTAGAGGCGATTACTAAATTTTTTGATGAAAAACACAAAGGCGCAGGATTTTTACTCCAAAAAGAAATTGATTTTGCAAGCAATCTTATCAAACATCCAGCACGTCCTTTTGTCGCTGTTGTTGGAGGTTCAAAGGTAAGTGGAAAACTTCAAGCATTGACAAATTTATTACCAAAGGTAGATAAATTAATCATAGGCGGAGGTATGGCATTTACTTTTTTAAAAGCTTTAGGTTATGATATAGGAAATTCACTTTTAGAAGAAGAACTTTTAGAAGAAGCTAATAAAATTCTTACCAAGGGTAAAAATTTAGGAGTGAAAATTTATCTTCCAGTAGACGTTGTAGCCGCTCCTGCGTGCTCACAAGATGCGCCGATGAAATTTGTTCCAGCGCAAGAAATTCCAAATGGTTGGATGGGTTTAGATATAGGACCTGCGAGTGTGAGACTTTTTAAAGAGGTGATTTCTGATGCGCAAACGATTTGGTGGAATGGACCTATGGGTGTTTTTGAAATTGATAAATTTTCAAAAGGTAGCATTAAAATGAGTCATTATATCAGCGAAGGACATGCAACTTCTGTTGTTGGAGGCGGTGATACGGCTGATGTGGTTGCGCGCGCAGGTGATGCAGATGAAATGACTTTTATTTCCACTGGAGGTGGTGCTTCTCTTGAACTTATAGAAGGTAAAGAACTTCCAGGCGTAAAAGCTTTAAGATCTAAGGAAAATGAATGATCTTTGCTGCAAATTTAAAATGCAATCACACAAGAGCAAGTTTTAAAATTTATGCTGAAATTTTAAATAAAACTATGGGAGCAAAATGTGATGATATTATCGTTTTCCCACCTAGTGTAGCATTTTTAGAAAATGAAAATAACTTCATACAAGGAGCGCAAAATTTTTATCCTTGTGTTAATGGTGCTTTTACAGGCGAGCTTGGAAAAGAGCATTTGGACGAATTTGGGATCAAATGTGTTTTAATCGGGCATTCTGAAAGAAGAGCTTTAGGAGATGAAGAATTTATTAAGGCTAAATTTGATTTTGCTAAAGAGCATGGTTATAAAATTGTTTTTTGTATAGGTGAAAATTTAGATACAAAAAATTCAGGCAAGACTTTAGAGTTTTTAAAAAAACAACTTGAAATTATTGATTTAAATTATGAAAAACTCATCATCGCTTATGAGCCTATTTATTCTATAGGAACGGGAGTGAGCGCACAAAGTACAGATATCGCTAAAGTGCTTGAATTTTTAGCGAGTTTAACCAAGGTACCTTTGCTTTATGGTGGAAGTGTGAATGAAAATAATATCAAAGAAATTTTAAGTGTAAATCATTGTGGTGGAGTTTTGATAGGCTCTGCAGCTTTAAAAGTAGAAAATTTTATAAAATTAATCAAAGGATAAAAGATGATTATGAAGGGTAAAAAAGGCCTTATTGTAGGGGTTGCGAATAATAAATCTATCGCTTATGGCATAGCAAAAGCATGTTTTGATCAAGGAGCCGAGCTTGCTTTTACTTTTTTAAATGATGCTTTAAAAAAACGCGTAGAACCTATAGCACAAGAGTTTAATTCTAATTTTATTTATGAGCTTGATGTAAATAATAACGAGCATTTAGATTCTATCGCTGAAAAAATCAAAAAAGATTTAGGCGAGATTGATTTTGTAGTGCATGCGGTTGCTTTTGCTCCAAAAGAAGCTTTAGAAAATTCTTTTTTAGAAACTTCAAAAGAAGCTTTTGATATGGCTATGCAAACTTCTGTGTATTCTTTACTTTCTTTAACACGTTCGCTTTTACCTATTTTAAAAGATAAGGGTTCGATTTTGACTTTAAGTTATCTTGGTGGGGTTAAATATGTACCTCATTATAATGTTATGGGTGTAGCAAAAGCTGCACTTGAAAGTTCTGTGCGTTATTTGGCAAGAGATTTAGGGGTAAAAGGAATTCGTGTTAATGCTATTTCAGCAGGTCCTATTAAAACTTTAGCAGCAAGCGGAATAGGGGATTTTAGAATGATTTTAAAATACAATGAAATCAATTCTCCTTTAAAACGCAATGTTAGTATAGAAGATGTAGGAAATTCGGCTATGTATTTACTTAGTGATTTAGCAAATGGTGTTACAGGTGAAGTACATTATGTTGATGCAGGATATAACATCATGGGTATGGGCGATGTTGAAAAAAATGAAGAAGGGCAAACTATTCTTTGTTGGGATAATCAAAAAGGATAAAAAATGGCAAAGCTTAGCAATGAAGAATTAAAAAATATACTTGAAGATCGCATTAAAAAACTTGAGAATTCTACTTTAAAAGAGGATAAGGTTATCAATGAAGAAAGTGTAAAAATTCTTGCTAGGCATTTATCTTTAGGCAATGAAATTCCAGCTCTTGCTCAAAGATTTTTTCAAATCGCACCTAAAACAAAGTTAGTATGGCTTCATCTTTGTGAATGTACAGGGTGTAGCGAGAGTTTGTTGCGTTCTGAGTTGCCAAGTTTTGATGAGCTTATTTTTGATTTTTTTTCTTTAGAATATCATGAAACTTTAATGGCGGCAAATGGCACTAAGGCTGAAGAGCTTTTAGAGTATGTTTTAGAAGAAGATTTTATTTTAGCGGTTGAAGGTGGTGTTGCAGCCATTGATACCTTTTTTCTTACTATAGGAGCGCAAGGAGAGAGTGGCTATGAAATTTTAGAAAAACTAGCCGCTAAAGCCAAGGCTATCTTTGCAGTGGGTACTTGTTCAAGTTATGGTGGTATTCAGGCTGCTTATCCAAATCCTAGTAAAACTTGTGGTATTAGCGAAGTTTTAAGTCAGAAAGTAGTAAATATTCCAGGTTGTCCTCCAAGTGATATAAATATCATTGCGACTTTAAGTTTTTTTGCTTTATTTGGAGTTTTGCCTGAACTTGATGAGCAAAATCGTCCTGTGTGGGCTTATGGTAAATGTTTGCATGATATGTGTGAAAGAAAGGCGAAATTTGAAAGTGGGATTTTTGCTGAACATTTTGACGATGAGGCTGCAAAGAATGGGGCTTGTTTATTTAAGATAGGTTGTAAAGGACCTTATACTTACAACAACTGTCCTAAAGTGAAATTCAATGCTAAAACTTCTTGGCCAGTGGCTGCAGGACATGGTTGTATAGCCTGTAGTGAGAAAAATTTTTGGGATGAGTTTGGGAATTATGAAAAGCCTATGGCAAATATTTTTTCTTACGCTAAACTTTGTAATGAAGAGTTAAAACAAGAATTTTTTCTAGAAGAGCAAATTAAAATTTTAGAACAAATAGATTTTGAATTTGAAAGCAATATAAAACTTATTTTACAAAATATAGCTAAAAATAAATTAGGTGCTTTGCTTGTAGAAAATTATAAAAAATCTTTTGAAAAAAACTATGCTTTTATAGAACAAAATTTTGATGAAAATCCTATGCCTTCAAAAGATTTTTGGAAATATCTTGAGATAAGCTTTATTTTAGTTAAAGGCGAGTTTTTAAAAGATAAGAATGATTTTTTAATTGCGGCAAAAAATTACGCTTTTAAACATGCAAGTCCTTATGATTTTAAGTTAAATATGAACGCTGAAAAACCAAAGCTTGATGTGAGTAAATCTTTTCGTATGACTTTAATCTATCTTTGCGGCGGACTTGATTTTGAAGGTGTTGCTTATAGCATTTTAAAAGCTTTTGAAGATAATATCGCTAAAATTTCATCATTAAAAGCAAGTTAATTTAATAAAATTTTAGCAATATGAAGTCCTATAAAAGCTACTATATAAGCACTTGTACAGGTAAAAAGAAATAGAAAGAGAGTGTATTTTAGCTTTCCACTTTCTTTTGAAAAAACTATAGTTGCTGCAAAGCAAGGATTATAAATCATTACAAATAAAATAAAAGCCACTGCACTTGGTATAGGTATATTTTTGGCAATAATTCCTTTTAAATCATTATTTGTTTCATCTACATCTTTTCCTAGTGAATAAAGTACTCCCATAGTTAAGATCATCACTTCTTTAGCAGCCAAACCACTGATTAAAGATACGCTTAATTTCCAATCTAACTCAAGGGGTTTAAAATAGGTTCTATGCCTTTGCCAAATTGTCCTAAATAACTTTGTTCTATAGCTCTTTCTTGAGCATTAAAATCATTTAAATTTTCTTCACTTTTTGGAAAATTACTAGCAAACCATATAAGCAAAGAGGCCAAAAGTATGAAAGTTCCTGCTTTTTTAAGATACATTTTGGCTTTATTATAAACCATAAACCAAATTAAATGCCAATTTGGCATACGATATTTTGGCATTTCCATAACAAAAGGTTCATCAAGTCCACGAAATGCTGTCATTCTTAAAAATTTTGCAGCAAAAAGTCCTAAAATCGCACCTAAAATATAAATTCCAAAAAGATAATTTCCTGCTTTTTCACTTGGAAAAAAAGCACCGATAAAAAGCACATATACAGGAAGTCTTGCCCCGCAACTCATAAAATTGATCACAAAAAGAGTTAAAAGTCTATCTCTTTTGTTCTTAAGAGTGCGTGTAGCCATAAAAGCAGGTACCGAACAACCAAAACCAGTGATTAGCGGAATAAAGCTTTTACCATGCAAACCAAATTTATGTAAAATCCCATCAAGTAAAAAAGCTACTCTTGACATATAGCCTGTGGTTTCTAAAAGAGCTATGCCTAAAAATAAAATCATTATATTAGGCAAAAAAAGTATCACAGCACCAACACCTGCGATAATCCCATCAGCCAAAGCTGAAGCGATAAAGGTATTAGAAATATTGTTTTTAACAAATTCACCTAAGGCATTAAAGCCTGATTCTATATAATCCATAGGAATTTGTCCTAAGCTAAAGGTGAGTTGAAATAAAAGCCACATTAAAAATAAAAATATAGGTAAGCCAAAGAATTTATGGATAAGTAAGGCATCGATTTTTTTGGTTAAATTTCTTTCTTCTTTTTTGTGCGTGATAATTTTTTTTGAAAGTTCATTAATAAAATATAATAAATCTTCTTTTTCTGGACTTTTTTCGCAAAGCGGAGTGTAAAATTGGGATCTTGGAATAAATTTACTTTCAAATAAAATAATAATTTTTTGCAGCAAAAGTTCTAAATTTTCTTTTGTTTTTGCTGAAATTTCAACAACTTGACTTTGAAATTCTTGGCTTAAAATAGAAGTGTCAAGCTCTATGCCTTCTTTTTTGGCTTCATCGCACATATTTAAAGCTAAAAGCATTTTTTTTATTAAGGCTTAAAAGTTCTGCACTAAGGATAAGATTGCGTTCTAAATTGGTAGAATCTAAAACATTAACAATAACATCATAGTCATTTTGATTTAAAAAATGACGTGTGATTTTTTCTTCTTCGCTATATCCATCTAAAGAATAAGTTCCTGGTAAATCAATGACTTCAAATTCATAGTTTTTGTAAAAAGTTTTTGCACTTGCTTTTTCTATAGTAACTCCGCTAAAATTTCCTACTTTCATATTAGCTTTGCAAAGCGCATTAATAAGAAGACTTTTGCCTACATTAGGCTGACCTACAAGGGCTATTTTGATTTTTTTCATATAAGATTCACTTCTATGGTTTTAGCTTCATCAGATCTTAGGATAACACAACTTGTATCAAGTTCTACCATTATGGTGGCATTTTTTAAAGAGGAGTGAATTTTTTTCAAGTTTTTATTTTATAAATCCAAAGCTTAAAAGTCTATTTTTGAGTTCTTTGTGAGCGTTTAAATTGACAATAATAGCCTTTTGTCCATCTTTTAACTCGTTTAAAGTCATTGTAATTCCTAAATTAATAATAAATATTATAATAAAAAAGTGTAATGAAATTATCCTTCTTGTAAAAAGAAGGATAAATATTTAAAAAGAAAAGTGGTTTAAATTTTCTAGATTGATGATTTGATCTAGAATTTTGTTAGCTTTAGCATTATCAAGGTAAATTTGTGCATTGGCTAAAAATTTAGCTTTTAATTCTTCAAAACTTAGTGGATTATCAAAATTACCTTTATTGATAAAAACATCTTTTTGGATTATGCGTCCATCTTGCAAACTGGCTTCTAAATGCCCTGGAAAATATTTTGGAAAGCCTTGAGATTTCCTTTTTTCGTAACTGATTTTTTTAGCAAATTCTAGTACTTCTTTACGCTTTAAATTTTCATAAGATTCAAGAGTGATTTTACCATCAAAGAATCCTAGAGCCATTAAAAAAGGCATGGAAAATTTAGCTTCATAAGCACTATTTGGAGTGTATTTTGCTTCCAAAGGATCGCAGATAAAAGAAATAGGAACTTCATCTACAAAGCAATGAATACTTTTAATTTCATCAGCTTTTAAACCATCATTTTTTAAAGCAATAGCACAATCAATAAGCCCATGAGCAAAATGACAACTTGGATAAGGCTTGATTGAAACTTGCATGGTTTGCCAAATTTTACCTAAGGCTTTGCTAAGTTCTGTTTTATCGCATTCTTCTTCTATGCCAAAACATTTAAAGATATTGTCTCTACCTTCAAAAATACTCAAAGGCCCACTCATATTGTTTTTAGCAAAATGAGCCACCATAATGCCGTTTTTAATAGCATTAGCAATATGTAAAACTTTTGAATTAGATCCATTGGATAAAAACTCATTAACCCCACTTGCAAAACTTCCTGCAAGTCCTAAGGCATTGATGATTTGTTCTTTGTTAAGATCTAGCAAGATTGCACTTGCACTTACGCTTCCAAAAATTCCTGCAATAGCAGTAGTATGAAAACCACGCTTATGAAAAGTGCCTTTGCTTGCAATGCCTACTCTAGCTGCAATTTCCCAGCCTACTATAAAAGCTTTGATGATTTTTTTTGCATCTTTGTTAACATGAAAACCATAACTTAAACAAAGTGGAGTTAAAATCGCACTTGCATGCAAAATCGCTTCTGTATGCGTATCATCAAAATCTAACGCATGAGAAGCAATGCCATCTAGCATAGCTGCATATATAGGATCTAATTTTTGATCATTTACCCAAATAGGAGTATTTTTTTCTGTGCTTAAATTTTCAAAAGCTTTAAAAGCATTTAAAACACATTCTTCTTTGCTTGCTGCTATAGCTGTTCCAAGGCTATCAAACATAAGCTCTTTAGCCCTTTGAACAACTGTATTAGGGATATTTTCATATTTAAGATTGAAAATAAAATCCGCTAAAATTTCACTATAGAACATGATTTTTCCTATTTTAAGATAGCGCTATTTTTGATTTTTGCTAAAAATTCATCTACAAGTTTTGGTGCATATCCTACATAGGTTGTTGCATCAAGTAAAGCATCAATTTCTTTTTCTTTCAATACCTTAGATACTCTTTTATCTGCAAGTAAAACTTCTTTAAAAGTTTTTTGTTTTTCTATACCTAGCATAGCATTTTCATAAACAATTTCATGGGCATGTTGTTTTCCATAATGATCGCTTAATGCAAACATAACACGCTCGGCTAAAACAAAACCATTAAGAGTATTTAAATTTTTAAGCATTTTATCTTTTTTTACTTCTAAATCACTAAGAGCGAATTTCATATTTGCTAAAACCACAGAAAGCATTAAAAACATTTCAGGTAAAAGCTTCCATTCCATTTTCCAAACTTGACCATCTCTTTCATGTTCATGTCTTTCAATATCGCTTAAAATGGCTAAATTTGCTTTAAAGGCATTGCTTACTGTAACCGCATTTTCGCTTACTGCAGGATTTCTTTTGTGTGGCATAGTGCTTGATCCTACTTGTCCTTTTCCAAAAGGTTCAGCAACTTCATCAATTTCATTATGCGAAAGGATTAAAATTTCATGAGCGATTTTGTTAAAGGTTGCGTTGATATTACCTAGTACAAAACCAAGCTCTATAAAGCGATCACGTGCGGGTTGCCAAGAAATATTAGGCACATCAAGTCCTAAATTTTCTAAAGTGAGTTTTTCTACTTCATTGCACTCATCACTTAAACTTGCTTTAGTTCCTACAGCACCTACTATACTACCTACATAAAGTCTTTTTTCAAGCTCAAGTATTCTTTCAAAATGACGCTCAAGTTCGCTTAACCAAATAGCCACTTTATGTCCAAAAGTAATAGGCAAAGCCTGAAGTGCTAAAGTTCTTCCCATCATAGCAGTGTTTTTATGGGTTTTAGCTAGTTTCGCTAAGGCTTTTGCGATAGCTTTTAATTCGCTTTTTACAAGAGTCATTGCTTCTTTAAATTGTAAAACCAGTCCTGTATCGATGATATCTTGAGTGGTTACTCCAAAATGTACATATTCGCCTAAATTATTATCGCAAGCTTTTTCTAATCCTCTTACAGTAGGAACTAAAGGGTGTTTAGTCTTTTTAAATTCAGCAAAGATAAAGTCCATATCCATAAATTTATAATGAGCTTTTTTTGCGATCTCATCAGCTGCTTTTTTAGGGATAATTTTAAGTTTTGCTTGTGCTTTTGCTAAAGCTGCTTCAACATCGAGCCATTTTTGTATGCGGTTTTGTTCGCAAAAAATAGCACGCATTTCCTGTGTGCTCCATGAGTCTGCTAGTAATCTATGATCAAATACGCTAATTCCTGTCATCTTATCTCCTTATTTTTTAATACTATCAAAAGCTTGTGTTAAATCAGCAATTAAATCTTTAGTATCTTCAAGACCTATATGAAATCTTACAAATGGTCCTCTTGCACTCCAATCTGTTGCAGTTCTAGGTGGAGTAGTTACGGTGGCTAAGCTTTCATATCCACCCCAGCTAGCACCAATTGAAAAGTATTCTAGTTTATCTACAAATTTAATAGCATCATCTTTGCTATAACCTTCTGCAAATTCTATGGTAATCATACCATTTGCACCTTTATGATCACGCATGAAAATTTCATGATTTGGGTGGGATTTGAGTTTTGGATAGAAAATTGTTTTAATTTCTTTTCTACTTTGTAAAAACTCTACAATTTCATCAGCACTTTTTTCATGGGCTTTCATTCTTACATCTAGTGTTCTCATACCACGAAGTACTAAGTAAGCATCATCAGGACTTGTTGTAAAGCCTAAAGCTTCTGGAAGTTTGTCAAAATTTTTCCATTCTTTTTCGTTGATTACTACTATACCCATGGTTACATCAGAGTGTCCGCTAAGATATTTTGTAGCGGCGATAACTGAAATATCCACTCCAAGTTCTAAAGGATTTAGAAAATATCCACTAGAATAAGTATTGTCAATAGCTACAGGGATATTATGCGCATGGGCAATTTTGCAAAGTTTTGGTAAATCTATGATTTCATAAAGTATAGAACCTGGACTTTCACATAAGATAAGCTTGGTATTAGGTTTGATTTTTTCTTCTACATCACTTGCATCAGCTTTTAAAAAATCAATTTCAACTCCCATTTTGTCTAAAAATAATTCGCAAATCGTTCTTACAGGCCCATAAATTGCATCGGTGATTAAAAAATGTGCATCTTTGCTTGCATAGTTTAAAAGCACCATAGCTAATGCTGCAAGTCCTGTTGGGAAAAGTTGTGCTCTATAACCACCCTCTAGAGTGCAAATAAGTTTTTCAAGTTCAAAATTGGTTGTTGTTCCTCTAGCTCCATAACTTAAAACACGATCTGTTTTTCTTAATTCTCTGTATTTTTGCCAAGTTGCGTGATCTTTAAAAAGTATGGTTGATGCACGCATAAGTGTAGGATTAACTGATCTTACTTCAGCGCCTTGATCGCCTCTGCCACAATGAATAAGTTTAGTTTTTGAGTTCATTTTTTCTCCTTTTTAAAGATAGATATAAGTCATAATAACATTTACAATAGCCGCTACAAGCATAGGAATAGCTGTTCTTTTAACCACGGCAAAAGGACTTACTTTTGTAATAGCTGAGATAGCTAAAATCGCTGGTGCAATAGGACTAACACATCTTCCAAAGCCTGTCATAATTTGAATTGGTGCTATTATGGTGATAGTTTCAACTCCAAAGTGTTTTGCTATATTTGGGATAAGTGGAGCAAAGCTAAAAAATGCCGCATTTCCTGAACCCATTAAGAAAGCACAAACCGCAAGCAAGATTGAAACGGCGATAATAATAGCCAAAACTCCAAATCCTGCATTTTTGCAAAATTCTATTAAAGTATCTACAAAACCTACAGATAAAAGACCACTTGCAAATACTTGACCACAAACGATGAGTGAAACTGTGATAACAAATAAATGTCCCATTCCTTTAAAGAAAATCATAATAGAATTAAGAGTTTCTACTATACTTTTATAGCGTATCATTTCAAAAATAATAGCCACAAAAGTTGAAATCACCATTGCTACTGGAACATTCATTTTAATTGCAGTGCTAGCAGCTGCTTTAACTTCTTCAGCACTACTTATTCCCATTAAAACCAAGATTCTATCAAGTACGGAACTAAATCCTAGGATTAAAACTAAAGGAATTATAGGTAAAATCGCATAAATTCTAGGAGGCTTTTTAAGTTCTTTTTCTTTACCTTCATTTTCATTTAGTTCTTTTTCAATTTCTTGTGCATTGAAGACAAAATTATCTTTTTTGTCAAAAAATTTATTGCAAAGATATATTGCAATACCTACAGCTATAATGATAGGCAAGGTTGTAGGGAGTTGATAATGTACAAAATAAATTGCAGGATCAACTTCGGCTACTTTTGACGCCATGATCACATTTCCACTTCCAGGTCCATGATCGATATATTGACAAATAGCAATCACGCTTAAGGCAGAAAGTTTTGAAACACCAGAGCGTACAAGTATAGGATACATAGTAACCATAAGTAAAAGTGCCAAGCCTGCGTGAGAAGGGATGAAAAGAACTAAAAATTGCACAATAAAATAAGCAACTATGAGTAAAACATAAGGAGATTTTACGGCTTTTAAAGGTTTTTCAAAAACTTTAAAAAGTGCATAAGAAGCCCCTACATGATCCATATAAGCAGAAAAACCTGCTATAGTCATAAGTGTAAGTCCAAGCCCTGCTAATGTACTTGACATGGTTTGATTGAAAACTTGAAAAATATCAAAAAAACCTAAATTTAAAGAACCTTTAGCGACAATGTGTGGAGAAAGTCCAAAAATAGCAGCTAAGGAAAGTAAAAGTAAACCACTTAAAAGCAATGCCATGTGAGCATTGATTTTTTTATAAAGCATAAAAACAAGTAAAAAAACACTAAATAAAGAAAAAACAATACCTAGCATGTTTTATCCTTTTTGAGCGATGATCTCTATCTCTACTTTAGCTTTTTTTGGCAGATCTTTTACTGCAAAAGCACTTCTTGCTGGATAAGGAGCTTTAAAAAATTCAGCATAAATTTCATTAAATGCTACAAAATCATTAATATCAGCTAAAAAGCAAGTGGTTTTAATCACTTTATCATAACTGATACCATTTTCTTCTAAGATAGCACCGATATTTTTTAAAGATTGTTTGGTTTGTTCTTTGATATCAGAGCTTTCTATTTCTCCTGAAGCAGGGTTGATAGGAAGTTGTCCTGATATAAATAAAAGTCCATTTACTTCCCTATAAGCTGAGTATGGACCAATGGCCTTTGGATAGTTTGACATGAATTCTCCTTTGTTAAATATAGCTTAAACAGAATGCATTTTATCACTACAATAATAATTTGTCAATAGTTTATTATCATAATAATAAAATTTTATTTTTAAGAAATGTTTTAAAGTATAAAGAGTAGAATTTAATATTATATTAATTTTTTATTGAAGGCAGTTTTATGGATGAGGGACAAAAACAACAATTTATAAAGTTGACATATTTTTTAGGAGAAGTTTTAGGTGAGCAATATGAGATAGTTTTTCATGTAATTACTGAAGATGGGGCTTATATTGCGGCAATTGCTAACAATCACATTAGTGGGAGAAGTTTAGATTCTCCCTTGACTGCTTTTGCAAGTGAGCTTATGCAAAATAAAAAATATTTAGAAAAAGATTTTTTATGTGATTATAAGGCTCTTGTTGGAAAATCAAAATTAATTAGAGGATCTACTTTTTTTATTAAAAATCATGATAAATTAGTAGGTATTTTATGTATCAATCATGATACTAGCATTATGAGAGATTTAATATGTAAGATGATTGATTTAGAAAAAATTGGAGATATGGGTGATATTTTAGGAAATATTAGTTTTTCTCAAAATGATTCAAACATAGAAACATTAAGTCACTCGATAGAGGATATTTTAGTTCAAAGTGTAGATTCTAGTTATTTAAATTCTGATTATCAATTAAGCATTACTCAAAAAGAAGAAATTGCTGAAAAGCTATATGAAAAAGGTATTTTTAACATAAAAGGAGCAGTTCCTATCGTAGCAAAATTTTTAAAAATTTCAGAACCTAGTGTTTATAGGTATCTGAAGAAATTTAAAAAATAACTAAAATTTTTTGATAAATTTTAGTATTTTTAGGCTCATTTTCTTTAAAAAATTATTTTTAGATTTTTTGAGTAAAAATTCTGCCACATCTTTGCGTCCAAACATAATAGCAAAAGTATAAGGTGTCATTCCTAAACCATTGTTTTCATCAATATTTGCTCCATATTTAACTAAAAGTTCACACATAGGTAAGTATCCTTTAAAACAAACTCCCGCTAATGGGGTTTGTCCACGATCGTTTTTTTCATCTACTTTTGCACCTTTTTCTAAAAGCATTTTAGCGCTTTCATAAGAATTATTATAAGCTGCAAGCATAAGCAAACTATCGCCTTTATGAGTTTTTAAATTTACATTTAAACCTGCTTCTATCATGATTTTAAGATTTTCACATTCATTATTTCTTGCAAAATTAAAAGCCATTTTGCAAAGCTCTTCAAATCTTTTTTCTTCTTCTAAACTAAGAGTTGTCATTGTTTTTCCTTAATTATTATAATCTTTAGTTTGCCACCAAAAGTGGCAAGTAAAAATTATTTTTCTAAAGCTTTTTTAATTCCTTTTGCATAATCAGGTGAAATTTTTTCAAAATGTTCTAAAGCTCTAGTGATAATTTTTTCATCAACTCCCTCCATAGAAGCGGCAATATTATGAAAAAGTTGAGTTTTTTGATCATCATTCATAAGATTAAATAAAGCTCTTGGTTGAGTATAAAAGTCATTATCTAGTGGAGCATATCTTTGTGCTACGCCTTCTAAGACTAAATCAGGTTCAAGATAGCTTTTGTCTTCTTTTGGGCTATTATCATAGCTGTTTGGTTCATAATAAGCTGCATCGTTTTTATAACTATCAAAATTCATAGCACCAGCGACATTGTAAGTATTCACTTCGCTTTTTGCACGATTTACGGGCAAAAGATGATAATTAGTTCCTATTCTATATCTTTGTGCATCAGGATATGAAAAAATTCTAGCTTGCAACATTTTATCAGGGCTAAAGCCAATTCCAGGAACGATATTGCTTGGACTAAAGGCAGCTTGTTCAACTTCATTAAAATAATTTTGAGGATTTTTGTTTAGAATCATTTCGCCTATATCCATCAAAGGTACAAGACTATGAGGCCAAATTTTTGTTAAATCAAAAGGATTAAATCCAAGCTTTTCTATATCTTTTTCAGCAAGAATTTGAACTTGAACTTTCCATTTTGGAAAATCTTTATTTTCTATAGCATTATAGAGATCTCTTTGATGACTTTCCCTATCCTTTGCTATAAGCTCTGCAGCTTCTTGGTTGGTAAGATTTTTAATCCCTTGTTGGGTTTTAAAATGGAATTTCACCCAAAATCTTTCATTTTTATCATTAATAAAACTATAAGTATGGCTTCCAAATCCATGCATATGACGATAACTTGCAGGAATTCCTCTATCACTCATAAGAATGGTTACTTGATGTAAGCTTTCAGGACATAAACTCCAAAAATCCCAAGCAGCATTATTACTTCTTAGATGAGTTCTTGGATCTCTTTTTTGAGTATGGATGAAATCAGGAAATTTATACGCATCACGGATAAAAAAAGTTGGAGTATTATTTCCTACTAAATCCCAGTTTCCTTCTTTGGTGTAAAATTTAATAGCAAAACCTCTCACATCGCGTTCAGCATCTGCTGCACCTGCTTCACCTGCTACTGTTGAAAAGCGTAAAAATAATGGAGTAACTTCGCCTTTTTGAAAAATTTTAGCTTTGGTATAAGCACTTAAGTCTGCTGTAATTTTTATTTCGCCATAAGCTCCACTTCCCTTAGCATGAACGGTTCTTTCTGGAATTCTTTCTCTATTTTGATGAGCAAGTTTTTCAAGCAAAAGATAATCTTGCATAAGTAAAGGTCCTTTTGCGCCTGCGCTTAATGAATTTTGGTTATCGGCTATAATGTTTCCAAAATCGTTAGTCAATTTTTTCATTGTTTTCTCCTAAATAATAAATTTTATTAATTAGTAAATTATATCTATTAAAAATTAAAATTAACTGAATAATTGCATTTTATTGATAATAAATTTCAAAATAAATTTAGTTTTTTTATATTATAATAATAATTATCAAAATATATTTTAAAAATCACAAAGGAGAATTTATGTCAGTTTTGGTTATTGGTGCAGATGAAATCACTCCTATTAGAGCTGTTTTACATGATTTAGGTGCTAAAAAAATAGAACACTGGGATGCGCGTAATGAAAATAGAGTTAATCGTAAGCCGATTCCTTGTGATACAGAATGTATAGTAATGTTAACAAGCTTTTTAAATCATAATACTATGAAAAAAATCAAAAATGAAGCTAAAAAGCGCAAAATTCCATTAGTTTGTGCAAAAAGAAGTGTAAGTTGTGTGTATTGTGAATATTGTAAAATTTTTAATCTTAATAAAGAATTTTCTTGCTATAAAGGTTAAAGATGTTATTTGGATTTGATGATAAGCAAGAATTTATACCGCAAATTTATCGCTATTTAAACAATCAAGAGCTTATGTTGACTTTTTTAACTCAATATAATGCGAGCGTTGATAGCGCTCTAAAAATTCCTCTTTTATATGCAAAAAATACCAAGAGTTTAAAAATGATATTTGGAAATTTTTTACATGATATAATGCATGTTTCATTTGGTAAGATTCAAAATATAAATATCAAGCTTAATGCATGCGCTTTTTACTTTCAAAAAAGAAAAAGCTTGATTTTTAATACTAAAATATCTAAGAATGTCGATCTTTTAAGACTTTTAAGAATTTATCTTTATGGCATTTGTTTTGATGCGCAAATTTTATTTAGCTCCTATGTTTATGATAAGGTTTCTTTTCAAAATAATGGAAAAAATATAGATCAAGATGGTGATCTTATTATAATAGATAAGAAATTTGCAATTTTGCCACTTTGCAAAGAGATTAATACACATAATTTAGAAATTGAAAATGAAATTTATGAATTATTGAATTTAATAAAAGAAAACAATTTTGAAAAATTTTATATTGTTTGTCCGCGTAACAAAAATTTCACACATTTTATTGAAATAAAACATTTTTTGTGTGATTTAAACAAAACTATGTTAAAATTAGTTCCGTATAAAATATCAAATCAAATTATAAGGAGAAAATAATGTCAGTAGCAGTAATCTATGGTAGTGCTATGGGAAATACAGAAGGAGCGGCTAATACAATTGCTTCAAAACTTGGAATTAGTGATGTTTTTAATATCTCAGATATTGATGCAGCTAAAATGAATTCTTACGATAAATTAATTTGTGGAACTTCAACTTGGGGAAGTGGTGATTTACAAGATGATTGGGATGGTTTTGATTTTTCAGGGCTTAGTCTTGGTGGAAAAACTGTAGCTGTATTTGGTATGGGTGATAGTGAAAGTTATTCTGACACTTTTTGTGGCGGCATGGGTAAATTAGCTCAAAATTTAAAAGATGCAGGTGCAAATTTGGTAGGAGAAGTTTCAACTGATGGTTATACATTTGAAGCAAGCGATGCGGTTGTAGATGGTAAATTTGTTGGACTTGCTCTTGACAATGATAATCAAGAAGATCAAACTGAATCAAGAATTGATGTTTGGGTAGAACAAATTAAACCTTATTTTGCTTAATAATTCTTAAAATCAAGAGTTTTTATACTCTTGATTGTCTTTTCTTAAAAATAAAAAAAACTCACTATTTGATTTATAATTTTATTTTCTAAAGATAATTGACAGCGTTCTTTATTTCCAAGATAAGCTGTTCTTGCAAGAAGACTTGTTTTTTGAGAATTGTGATTTTTAGAGTTGATTTGTAAATTAACCTGCATAGTATAGTAGTTTTCCACCATCCATTCTCCATCACTTTCCAAAGGATCAAAATCATAAAAAAATCTTGCTGAAGTTGTGATTTTTTGAGCATAAGAATGCTTTTTCATATCTACAAGATTGATTAAAATTTCATAATCTGCATTCTCTTTTACTTCTTTTAAGCCTAAATTTTTAAGTTTTAAAGCCAAATCTCTATCCAAAGTAGTTCGAAGTTGGCTAGGATTTTGAAAGGAAATTTTAAAACTTTGTTGTTTTTGTGATCTGATAAAAATGCCTTCATTGCTTGTTTGAATAAAGCTTTGTATGAAAGTTGCATTGGTGCAAGCACTCATAAAGAGTGCTATAAAAAAGCTTAAAATTAAAGCAAATTTAGACATTAGGTTTATTTAATAATAGTTGGAGTAGCGCTAAGACCTAATGAGCGATATTTTTCATATAAGGAAAAAACTTCTTTTAATTCTGCATCACTTACTTTTGGATAATTTTTGATATTTGCATCATAGTATTTGTTTAAAATTGCGATTTTTTCTTTATCATTTTTTGCTTTTTTTGCTTCTTTGTAGATTAGAGCGGATTTTTCAAAAGCAGATTTTCCATGTACTGGAGTTAAAATATAATTAACTTGATAGTTTTTAAGTTCATTATCAATTTGAGCTAAATGTTCTCTACAATAAGGGCATTCAGGATCTGAAAAAACATAAATTGCAGGTTTATTTTTATCTCCCAAAGCTATTACCATGGTTTCTTTTTGTGCTACAGCTTTAGCATTTTTTGTAAAATTTTCTCTTGCTTCTTGAAATTTTTTCATTTCATATTCTTGAGCATAAGAAATTCCCGTTTTCAAGTCGATAAGATCAGGTGTAATAAGACTATCTTTTGTAAAAAGAATGTTTTCTTGTTTTTGTCCATTTAATTCAACGCTTACAATAACACTTTCAAAACCCGTATTACCAACCTTTTGACGATTTGATACACTAACGGTAGCATTTGGAAATTGTGCTTTAATGCTTTTTGAATAAAAATCACTAATTTCTGAATTACTTGCAGCAAACAAAGATGCTGAACAGGCAAGAATTAAACTTAATTTTTTCATAGTTTATAAATCCTTTAAATAAATTATGTTTAATTCTATAATGATTTTCTAAATGTTTGTTAAAAATCTTTTTTCAGCTTCTTTACTTACTTGAGGAAATTTGTCTAAGTATTCTAAATAAGCAATAGCATATTTTCTTGAAAGATTAAAATATTCTTTCATGCTTTGCACATCAAGACTTTGATTTTTTAATAAATTTAAACATTCTTGCATAAGTTTTTCAAGAGCTTGTTTTTCTATAAAAAGATTGTGTGAAAGTCTTACAATCAAGCCTTTTTGGGTAAGTTTTTTGAGTATATTATCTCCGCTTTTTCTATCAAGTTCTAAAAAATCATAAAGATTATAAGGAGCTTCGGGTTTAATACCTTGTTTTTTTAAAATTTCATATAATTGATTATTATTTTTTTCTTGAAGTTTTTCAAAATCTATGCCTTTTTTAAAATAAATTCCATTTTGAAAATCCAATAAATTTGACATTTCTTTAAGTCCGAGTTCGCAAAAATTTTCACTTGCCCAAGTAATCCTTAAAGCTAAAGAATGTGCTGAAAGCATGGCATAAGGATTTTTTTCAAGTATGAATTTGATGAAATTTTTAATTTCTTCTAGACTTTGTAAATGATATACATTAAGATTTTTTTCATCGACAAATACTTGATTTAATTCTTTTGCTAATTTCAATGCTTTTTGATGAGAGAGTTTAAATCTTTGATAGCTTGAAAGCAAACCAAAGCCGTATTTATGTGCGTCTTTTAAGAAAGAAAAAGCTGCTTTAAAATCTTTATTTTTCAAAAACATTAAAAATTTATTTTTTTGTTCTTTTTTTAAAGGTTCGCTTAAAGGATTTAAAACCTTACCACCACCTATAACACGATTGTTTTGTAATAAAATAAAAGCCTCATCAAAACTTAAAAATACATTTTTATCAAAACTAAAATGCACAAAAAATTCATCATTTTCTAGTTTTTTTAATATATTTATTTTGCATTCTATTTGTCTTGAACCCACGCAAAAAATCATTTTGCTATTTTGTAAATTTTTTGCTTTAACTAAAGCATCGCATTCTTTAAAGGCTTTAAAATAACCTTTTTTACTTAGCAAATAACCTTTTTTTAACTCTTTATAATCACAATTTAAACTTAAAGCCACACGGTTACAAGCTTTGATTTGCTCTAAATTAGTATCGTGATTTTGTATATTTTTAACAATGAGTTCTTTTTGGGTGTCTAAACAGATGATTTTTTCATTTAAAGTGATACTTCCTTCATTCAGACTGCCTGTAACGACAGTTCCTATGCCTTTTAGAGAAAAAACTCTATCGATATAATAATGAAAAATCAGTTCTTCATCGTTTTCTTTGTTTTCTATGGTATAAAGATAATTTTTTAATTCTTCTATGCCTTGATTATTTTTTATACTGGTGTGAAATACTTTTAAAATGGGATAATCTAAATTTTTTAACTCTTCTAAAATTTCTACACTTTTTTGCTCTATATTTTCACAAAGATCGCATTTGCTAAGCACTAAAATGATATTTTTAATATCAAGAATTTTTAAAATTTCTAAATGTTCTAAACTTTGTTCTTTTAAACCTTCGTTAATATCTACGACAAATAAACAAACACTAAAGCCAAAAGCTCCACTTACCATAGTTTTAACCAAGTCTTTATGTCCTGGAACATCGATAAAAGAAATGTTTTTATCTTTTAATTTAAGATTTGAAAAACTTAAATTAATGGTGATTTGTCTTTCTTGTTCTTCTTTTAAACTATCGCCTTCAAAACCATTTAAAGCTTTAATGAGTGAAGTTTTTCCATGATCAATATGCCCTGCAGTTCCTATAATAACAGACTTCATAAGTTTTCCATTTGATTGATTGTAAGAATAAGTTTTTGAAGTTCATTTTCTCGTATAGTTCTAAAATCAAGAACAAATTCATCATTTTCAATGCGTCCTACGATATTTTCTTTTCTAAATCGAGTTTGTAGTTTTAAAGCATCTCCTTGAAAAGTTAGTATATAAGTATCTAAACTTTTATCAGGCATAGAACCTCCACCTACTAAACTTTTACTTTTTTTAAGTTGAGTTTGAAATTTTAATTCTTTTTGCACTCTTAAAGCTTTTTCCTCTATAAAGGATAAATCATCATTTAAAAGTTTTAAGGTAATAATTTTTTCATAATCTTTTTGTAAATAAGCTTTTAAGCTTTCATTTAAAAAAGATAAAGTTAATTTATCCACTCTTAGCATTCTTAAAAGTTGATTTTGTTTAAGCTTTTCTATGAGTTCTTTTTTTCCAAGTATAATGCCTGCTTGCACGCTACCAAAAAGTTTATCTCCACTAAAACTTAAAATATCACATTCTTGCACGAGTTTTTTGATTTTAGGTTCATTCTTAATCAGTTTTTTGTTTAAATTTTCACACCAGCCAGAACCTAGATCATAATAACTCAAAAGCCCTTTTTCTTTTGCTAGTTCATGTAGATCTTTTATATTTACTTCACTGTGAAAACCCATAAGAGCGAAATTAGACTTGTGGGTTTTTAAAATTAGAGCGGTATTTTCACTGATAGCTTGTTCATAGTCTTTTAAGTGTGTTTTGTTGCTAGTTCCAACTTCGCAAAGCTTTACACCTGCAGCTTTTATTACTTCAGGCACGCGAAAACTGCCACCAATTTCTACAAGTTCTCCTCTTGAGCTTATGACTTCTTTATCATAACAAAGAGAATTAAGTACTAAAAAAACTGCCGCAGCGTTGTTATTGACCACTAAAGCATCTTCACATTCAAAAAGCATTTTAAGTTTTTCTAGTACCAAAGCATAGCGAGATCCTCTTTTTCCATTTTCTAAATCAAACTCTACATTAGAATAATTACAAATGATATCTTTACACGCTTCATAAAGTTCTTCATGGATTACACTTCTGCCAAGGTTTGTGTGTATAACCACTCCGCTTGCATTAATCACACTTTGTAAATCTTTGCGGTAAAAAGTTTTGATTTCTTTTTTGATTTCTAAAAGTAGTTTATCTTTAGAAATTTCATCTTGGGAAAAATTTTCTTTTAGTTTTGCGACAACTTTTTTACAAAAAAATGCTTTGATATAAAAAGGATAGGATTTTAAACTCTCATCTTCAATAAGAGTGTTAATCTGTGGAAAAGTTCTAAATTTGTTCATCTTAAGCCTTAAGAAAATATTTGGTTATTTTAACATAGAATTTATAAAATGATGTTTTAAAGAGATTAAGGAAGACAATGCAAGATTTTGTTTATATAAAAAATGATGTTTTGATCCCTTTGCCCGATGCTATTGAAATTTTAGATCAGGTAAATGATAAAGAAGCATTAGTTTGCAATGATAAAAATCAAAAAGCACAAATTTATGCCCCTGAGATTAATTTTTATCTTAAAAATTCTCAAGATGAAATTTTAGAGCAAAGTAAAAATGTTTTAACGCTTTATGAAGCAAGAGCTAGTGTTTATGATTTAGGGCTTGATTTAGAACAAAGCAAAGAAGTGCAAAATCGTTTGATTTTAGTAGATAGCGATACTCAAACCGTAGAGTTTTTAAAAGAACATGGATTTAAGGTTATTGCTTTAAGCAGTGTAGAAATTTTAGCTGTTTTTGGAAGTGTAGGGGAGCTTTGTGCTGTGGTTAAAAATCAAGGCGAAGAAGTGGAAATAGATTTTGATTTTTTACTTTTTAAAGCTGAGGATTTAAGCGTTGTGCGTAAAGATTTTACAAGACAAAGTGGATGTTATAATCTTTTAAATTTTGAAAATCTTGAAGTATTGCTTGAGTTTTTACAAAGCAAAAGTCCAAAATATCATTATAAAACTTATATTAGCTATAATGCTAGCGTGTGCCAATACCACGAAAGACGCAGTGAGCATTGTGCAAAATGTGCTGAAATTTGTCCTACTGTGGCGATTTTAAAAGATGATGAAAACAAACATTTGGAATTTTCTCAAGTGGATTGTTTGGGTTGTGGAGGATGTATTAGTGTGTGTCCTAGCGGATCGCTTGATTATGCTCCTATGCCAAGAGAAAGTTTTTTTATCCTTTGTGAGTTTTATAAAGATAAAAAAATTTTAATCATTCCTAAAAAAATGTCTTTAGAAAATTTAAATCTTGCTTTACCAAAAGATGTTTTACCCTTTATGATAGAGGGTGAAAAATGGCTTTCTTCTGTGCATTTTTTAGCGCTTTTGCAAAATAGTGGAGCAAATTTAGTTTTTTATACGGATTTTGTATCTCGTGGTAGCAATGAAGCCATTACACTTTTAAATACTTTTTTTGAAAGAAAATTTCAAAAAAAAGCTATTTTTGTTGCTAAAGATGAAAAAGAATTGCAAAATGTTTTAAAAGAGCAAGAATTCATACAAGATTTAAAATATGATTTTCATAACAACACCTTAACTACAAGAGAAAATTTTGCCAAAAGAATGCAAGAAATGATAAAAAGTGAAGATTTTGGCAGTATAGAAAGTGGTGAATGGTTGCGTTATGGTAAGGTAGAAATTAATCCTAACACCTGTACGCTTTGTCTTTCTTGCGTGGGTGCTTGTAATGTAGGAGCTTTAATCGCTGATAAACAAGAAAATGCTTTGAAATTTAATGCTTCTCTTTGTACGACTTGTGGGTATTGTGAGTTAAGTTGTGCTGAAAAAGATACTTTAAAATTATTTCGTAGTGGAATGGAGTTTAGAGCTTCTTATTTTGAATATCAAACCATGGCAAAAGATGAGCTTTTTGCCTGTATAGAATGTGGTAAAGAATTTGCCACCAAAAAAGCTGTAGAAAAAATAGCCAATTTAATGAAGCCTAAATTTGGTAATGATGAAAATAAAATCAAAACACTTTATTGCTGTGCAGATTGCAAGGCAAAAGTGATGATAAAAGCAATGGGTTTTACGGGGCAAAATTAGATTTAGATCTTAATTTTGCCTTCTAATTCTTCTTTATTTGTAAGTTTGCTATCAAATTTAACAACAAGATTTTTAGAGTTTTTATAAATATCTACAACTCCTAAATTTTCGCTAAAAGTACTGAAATTTAAAGGTGTTTCTAAAGGTAGATAAAGGTTTTTAAAATCAGCTGGATTTTTTAAGAAAAATAATGCTACAAGCCAAATTAGAGCTAAAATTACTAAAATAATAGCCAAAAGATTTAAGGCATCTAGATGCAAAAATATCCCCCCGATAATACCACCTGTAAAACTTCCGCCATATCCAAAAGCATTAAACAGTCCTAATGCTGCGCCTTTTTCATGAACTTTACAAAATTTTGATGCACAACTTTGCATAATAGGCTCGTGTAAATTAAAACCTATAAAAAAAATCACAACTGCTATGATAAAAAAATCTATAGAATTACTAAAAGTAAAAAAAAGATAAGAAAGTATGAAAAAAACAATTCCTAAGAGTAAAATTTGTTTAGCTAAACCTCTTTTTTCGCCTAAACTTCCAGCAAAGCCCATGGCGATAAAACCTGCCACCATAGAAGTGCTATAAACAATCCAAAGTTTATCAGAAGCAAAGCCTAAATGTTTTACCAGAATGATAGGAATGCTTAAAAATGCTATACTCATAAGCATTTTTTGCATGAAATTAGTAAGATTCATAAGGGCTAAATTTTTTTGTTTAATAAGATGAAAAAAAGGAGTTTTTTCATTTTCATGAGTGATTTTGTTTTCTTTAGGTACAACAGTATAAAGTAAAATTATACATAAAAGAGACAAAGCTGCGCTAAGATCAAAAAGGCTGGATAAACCCCATTTTGCACTCATTAAAGGAGAGATCACCATAGAAGCTGCAAAACTAAGTCCTATAAAAGAACCCATTACCGCCATGGCTTTACCACGATTTTCTTCTGTGATAAAATCGCTTATCATAGCCGTAGCTACTGCTCCAATAGCTCCTGCGCCTTGAAGCATTCTTCCTAAAAGCATGGTGTAAATATTTTCTGCAAAAGAGCAGATTAAAGAGCCTATTATAAAAATAATCAGTCCAATGAGCATGGTTTTTTTACGACCAATTTTATCACTTAAAATTCCAAAAGGCATCTGTAAAATCATTTGAGTTAAGGCATAAACACCTACTAAAAGTCCGACTAAAAATTCATTAGCACCTTCAAGTTTTAAAGCATAAAGACTTAAAACTGGCAAAACTATAAAAAGCCCAAAAAATCTTGTTCCAACTATGAAAGATAAGGGTAAGACATTATTTAGCATTATCAATTTCCTATTAAATTTGAAATTTAAATTAGGATAATTTTACTATGAAATGGATTAAGCATTGATTAACATCGTTTTATCATTTGATATTTAAAAGCTATGCACAAGGATAAATTTTATAAAATCATATTTTTGTTTTGATATTATTTTGGAGCTTTTGTTATGAAGATTATCCTAGCTACGAGCAATAAGCATAAGGTTTTAGAACTTAAAGAAATTTTGAAAGATTTTGAAATTCATGCCTTTGATGAAGTTTTAATGCCTTTTGAGATTGAAGAAAATGGAAAAACTTTTAAAGAAAACGCCTTGATTAAAGCAAGAGCGGTTTTTAATGCTTTGGATGAAAAGCAAAAAAAAGATTTTATCGCTTTAAGTGATGATAGTGGCATTTGTGTAGATGTTTTAGAAGGAAATCCAGGAATTTATTCTGCTCGATTTAGTGGTCAAGGTGATGATAAAAGTAACCGTGATAAACTTGTCAATGAAATGGTAAAAAAAGGTTTTAAACAAAGTAAGGCATATTATGTTGCTGCTATTGCTATGGTAGGTTTGATGGGGGAATTTAGTACGCATGGAACCATGCATGGAAAAGTAATAGATACAGAAAAAGGTGAAAATGGTTTTGGTTATGATAGCCTTTTTATTCCAAAGGGTTTTGATAAAACCTTAGCCCAACTTAGCGTGGATGAGAAGAATAATATCTCTCATCGTTTTAAAGCTTTAGAGCTTGCAAAAATCATTTTAAAGATTTTAAATAAAGGATAAAAATGAAAAATTTTTTAAAATATATAGCTATTATTGTTTTAATATATGCTCTTTATGTTGGTTTGGAAACTTGGTTTTCTTAGAATAAATAGTGATTAAAAAGCTTGGTAATAAGAACAAACTTCCACTTAAAAGCAAAATCATTACAAAAACGGTTAAAATTCCAAAATAAATTGTTGGAATAAAATTGCTACTCATCATAACACTAAAACCTAAAACTATGCTAATGGTAGTATAATAAAGTGCTGAACCTATACTAAGGTGAGAAATCATAATGGCTTCTTCTAGGCTTTTGTTTTTAATTTCTTCTCTAAAACGATAAATATAATGTATAGCATCATCAACGCCTATACCTATAGCAATAGCAGCTATAGTAATACTCATCATATCCAAAGGAATACCTAAAAGCCCCATAAGAGCAAAAACCACACTTAAAGGAATAACATTTACCAATATAGCCGCAACTGAAAATTTTAAATCTCTAAAAACAATGATAAAAAGTATAAAAATAGCTAAAATTACAAATATAAGAGTATCAAATTGCGATGAAAAAAGACTTTGGAGCATATTATTATAAAGCACCATTATGCCTGTGATTTGAACTTCTACTCCATCGTTTTTTACAAGCTCGTTGAGCTGTTTTTTAAGATCTATTAAAAACTCATTACGTCTTAAATTCGGATCAGAATCAACAATACGCATGCTAAATCTTAACTCGTTATTTTCTATGCTTACAAAAGGTGAAAGCAAGTCTTGTTTAAATTTAGCAGGTAAATTCTCATTTAAAAACGCAAGGGCAAAATCATCTAACTCTTTTCCATCGTTGATATTTTTCCCTAGGGTTAAAAGACTATTAAGACTTAAAACCGAGCCTACAAATTCTTTGTTTTCTAAAAATTCATGAACTTTTTTTGCAATACGTGTTTTTTTAGAGTCAAACCAATAAGTTTCTTGTGTGGCTAAATTTTCAAATTCACTTTCAAAACTATCAAGAGTATCACTTGTATTTTGATCGTTTTTATTATTTGGAAAACGAATGATGACTTCTAAAGGCAAGGTTCCACCTAGATTTTTATCAATAACCAAAAGTCCTTTTTTGATTTCACTACCATCTTTGAAATAATTGACAAAAGAATTTTCAACTCTGAGTTTTGAAATGCCTATTAAAGCTAAGATTATAGCAAGAACTGAAATTCCATAAATCATGCGACGCTTTTTAGGATCAAGAGCGGTTTTAGCACAAAAGGCTAAAAGATTAAATTTAAACTCTTTTTTATGATAATTTTTTGGTTTTAAAAGAACTAAGATACTTGCTAAAAACAAATAACTAAAGATAAGAGCTAAACCTATACCTATACTCATCATAATGCCAAGTTTTATGATAGGTTCGATATTTGATAGGATTAAAGAAAAAAATCCTATCATCGTTGTAACAATGGCATAAAGGCTAGGATTTGCTTTGGCTAGTAAGGTTTCAAGCACTATGCGCTCAACTTTAGCTTTGGGATGATTTTGGGTGCTTTCGATAAAATGCGTGATCAAATGAACAACTACACTTAAGGTGATAATTAAAACCAAAGCAACATAATTTGATGAAATAACCGTGATTTGAAAATTTAAAAGTGCAAAAACTCCACTAGCCGCACTTAAGCTTATAAAACAAATAAAAAGAGGTAAAAAAACAAAGCGCCATGAACGGAAAAAATAATAAAGTGCAAGTCCTAGTAAAAATACAAGAGAAACACCATAAAGCACAAGATCAGATTTTATATAAGCTATCATATCATCAGCGATCATGCTTACACCACCAAGGTAGAGCGTATCTTTATTTTTTTCATAAGTGCGAACTATGCTTTTAATAGTATCTAGACTTTGTTTCGTGATAACTTTTTGCTTGTCTTGATGTTCTTTTATGGCAAGACGAATTTGATCTTTTTCTTTTTCATCGGTAGCAAGATCGCGTTTTTCTATAAGATTATTATAAACTGTATCAGGCTTTAAGTAAATAATAAGCCCTGTTACTTTTCCATCTTTTGAGATGATATTATTTTTATAAAAGGGACTATTTAAAATTTCATTTTGGGCTTTTGTGCGGTTTATATCTTGGCTTTCTATATTTGGGATATTTTTTAAAAGTTCTTTTAAATCCGTATTTTGCGAACTTTGAAGTAAAGGGGCATTGATGATACTAAAAACGCGCTCTACCAAAGGGGCTTTTTCTAATTCTTCATGAAGTTTTTTTAATTTGGCTAAATTTTCATTTGAAAAAGGTTTTTCATCATAGGGTTTGAAGGCTAAAAGTAAAAAATTATCACTTTTATAATGTTTTGAAATTTCTCTAAAAGTTTTTAAATCTGCATCATCTTCTAAAAGTAAACTTTCAGCACTTGCATCTACACTAAGCTTAAAAGCAAAAAAGCTTAAAAACAGGCATATAAACAACGTTCCAAAAAAAGTACTTTTTGGACGAGAAATAAAAAACTTTAAAAGCTTTGCAAACATTATTCTATGACAATACTTTCAAGTTTTTGAAGTAGGGCATCAAAGCCTTGGTTGGCTAAAATATCTCCAAATTGTGATCTATAAGTTTGTACTATACTCACACCTAAAACATCTACATCATAAATAAGCCAGTTGTTATTATCATTGTAAAATTTGAAAATGATATTTTTTTCTTCCCCATCTACTACCATAGAAGTGGTTAAAAAATAGCGTTTTTCATTTTTTAACTCACCATTTTTGACCTTTAAAACCTGATCTTTATAAAGACTGAGTTTATCGGTAAAACTTTTTTTAAGACTTGTTTCAAAGGCTGTGGTAAATTTTTCTTGTTCTTTTGGGGTTAATTTAGAATAATTTTTCGAAAGACTCAGTTTTGCCATGAGTTTATAATCAATTATGCTATCAAAAAGTTTAAAAATTCCATCAGCAGCTTGTTTTTTGTCTTCTTTGCTATCTTGTAAAAGTTTTAAGCTTGCATCAATGTTTTTTTGCATAGTACTAGAAATTTCATCTAGCTGTAAGGCAAAAGCATTAAAAAATAAAGCCAAGATTAGAAATATTTTTTTCATTATTTTCCTTTATTTGCTAAGTTCATTGCGTCTTTGCTCGTAAGCATCACGCAAGAATGGATATAAATTAGGCGTGTTGTGATAAATTTCATCAATTTCATCAAGTCTAAAACTAAGTTCATTACCAAATCCATAAGCACTTATAGCTATACTTACCCAAGTAGGATCAATGTAAGCGGTAAAACTTGCATACCAAGTTGCAGGTAAAGCAAGAGTATCTCTAAGATTGCTAGGACCAAGTATAGGTAAGACAATATGAAAACCGCTTCCTACACCCCAGTGAGCCAAAACGGTTCCTAAGTCCGCGGGATGTTTTTTAAGACCCATTTTTGATGCCACATCCATAAATCCACCAAAGCCCATAATGGTATTGGCGGTAAATCTTTTAAATTCTTCTCCCGCTTCTTCAAATTTAAATTGCAAAACATTGCCTATAAAACGCAAAGGAGCAAGTAAATTATCAAAGAAATTTCTTACTCCTAATCTTATAAATTCAGGAGTGATAGCGTTATAGCCCTTAAGAACGGGACGCAAACCATAATCATACAAAGCCACATTAAAACTTGTCATAGCTTTGTTATATCCTGAAAGTGGATCGTTTACTTGATAGTTTTGGTATTCTTGTTCAAAATCATCTAAATTTTGTTCTTTGGCAAAAGCAAAAATAGTAAAAAAAATTAAAATAAAAGATATAAATTTTATTCTCAAGCAAAAACTCCTAAAAATTTTAAAAGTAAAATTATAGCAAATTTTTAATCAAGATTTATATCCCAGTAAAAATCCACCCATTCAGTAGCTTCTTTTACTTTAAAATCAGGCTCCAAAAGAGCAGTTTTTTTATAAAAAATGGTTGCAATTTTAAGTTCTATATGAGGAAATTTTTCAAGCAAAACTTTTTTTATTTCTGCTAAACTTTCTCCACTATCTACTATATCATCAATGAGTAGAATTTTTTTGTGCTTGCTTAAATCAGGAATGTTGAAAATTTCAATAGTATCAAGTTTTTTTGTATCATCGTAATGAATTGAGTTTAAAGCAAAAAGCTGACGCGTTTTTAAAGCCACTGCTAAAGAGTGTCCTAAACTCATCCCTCCTCTTGCTATAGCTAAAAGTGCATCGGGGTTAAAATCTTTTTTAATTTCTTTAGCAAGAATTTTTACATCTTCTTTAAATTCTTCATAGGAGTAAAATATCATTATATATCCTTACTTTATTGTAGTGCCATAAGTAAAAAATTACCCAAAGATAATAAACTTAAAACTATAATGCCAAGATTGATTTTATCCCATTCGCGTTTAAAAATTCTTACAAGTAAATAAGAAAGAAAACCAAAAGCAAAACCTGTGGTGATAGAGTAAGTAAAAGGCATCATGATAATAGTAAAAAAGCTTGCTACAGCTATAGCACTATCTTTAAAATCTATATTTTTAACTTCCATAAACATTAAAATTCCAACCATTACAAGTACGGGGTATATTGCGTTTGCAGGAATGGCTTTAAAAAGTGGCAGTAAAAAAAGTGTAAAAGCAAAACAAATAGCTACAACTAAAGCTGTAAGCCCCGTTCTTCCCCCGCTTTCAACCCCTGTAGTGCTTTCTACAAAAGCTGTAACTGTAGAAGTGCCTGTCATAGCTCCTAAAGCCGATCCTGTTGCATCTGCCATTAAGGTTTTGCTTAGTTTTTTTTCTCCATTTTTTGGATCATCAAAAATCTTTCCTCTTTCACCCACACCTGTGATAGTTCCTATACTATCAAAAAGTTGAGTGATAAAAAAAGTAAGAATTATAGGTATCATAGTAATATTTAAGGCACTTTTGATATCAAGTTGTAAAAAGATGGCTCCTAGGCCATTTTCCATGCTAAAATTTGGTAAAGAAAAGATTTGCACAGGAAAACTTGCATTGTCTAAATGGAAAATCCAAGCAATAATAGAGCTTACTAATACCCCCAAAATAAAAGCTCCGCGAAGTTTTATAGCCCAAAAAAAGATGATTAAAGCTAGAGTGAAAATTCCAAAAAGCACATGAGGACTTTTGAAATTTCCTATGCTTACTAAAGTATCTTTATTATGCATGATCACACCCATTTGACTTAAGCCTAAAAAAGCTATAAAACAACCTATACCCGCACAAATTGCAAGGCGTAAATCTTTTGGGATATTGCGGATTACCCAAAGGCGAAAATGCGTAAAAGAAAGTATGAGAAAAATAATACTTGAAATAAAAACAGCTCCTAAGGCACTTTGCCAAGCTATGTTTTGACCTAAACAAACCGCAAAGGTAAAATAAGCATTTAAACCCATTCCTACACTCATAGCTACAGGAGTATTGGCAAAAAAAGCATTAAAAGCACTTGCAACTATGGTGATTAAAGCTGTTGCGGTGATTAAAGCTTCTATGGGCATTCCTGTATTTCCTACTATGCTAGAATTTACGGGGATAATGTAAACCATAGCCAAAAAAGTAGTAAGCCCTGCTATAACTTCAGTTTTAAAACTCGTATTGTTTTCTTTGAGTTTAAAAAAGTCCATTTTTTCTCCTTAGTAGGTTTTTAGCTCGTTGTATAAACTATCGCGTTCTACAGGAATAAGATTTGAAGTTTTTATCATATCAATAAAAGTTTTTAAACTTGTGCCTTTAGCAGATTTTGCACCACCCGCACTTTGTATGCTTTCTTTTTCTATGGTACCGTCTAAATCATTAGCTCCAAATTCTTGTGCCACCATGGCTAAATTTAAAGTCATTGTTGCCCAGTAAGCTTTGATATTTTTAATATTATCAAGCACTAAACGAGCAATGGCAATGGTTTTTAAAATTTCTTCACTATCCATGATTTTATCAGTTTGTATAAAGCTATTATCCCTTTGCCAAACTAGAGGGATAAAAGCATTAAATCCACCAGTTTGATCTTGAAGATCACGCAGTCTTAACATATGATCGATCCTGTGATGTCTTTCTTCTATATGTCCAAAAAGCATGGTAGCATTACTTTGTTTGCCTTTTTCATGCCAAAGTTTATGAATTTTAAGCCAATTTTCACTGCTAACTTTTCCATGACAAATTTTCTTACGCACTTCTTCATCAAAAATTTCAGCCCCACCGCCTGGCATGGAATCAACGCCGTATTCAAGCATTTTTTCTATCACTTCTTCATAGCTCATTTTAAAACGACGATGCAAAAAATCAATCTCAGCAGCAGTCATAGCTTTTACATGAAGATTAGGATATTTTTCTTTTATCATTTTAAAAATTTCTAAATACCACTGCCAAGTTGTATCTTTGTTGTGAGCTGAAACGATATGCACTTCTTTAGTTTCTCGTTTTACAGTTTCATCGACAATTTTCATAATCTCTTCATGAGTCATCAAATAAGGATTAGGATTTTTTCGGTGCGCTGAAAAGGCGCAAAATTTACAGGTATCTGCACAGATATTAGTTGGGTTGATATGGCGATTGATATTAAAATAGACTTTTTTTCCGTGAAGTTTGGTGCGTTTTTTGTGAGCGTATTTGCCTAAGGTAAAAAGATCTAGATCCCAAAGTGCATTGGCTTCTTCTTGGTTTAATCTTTCTTCATTTTCTAGTTTGGTAATTAAATTTTTCATTTTAATTTTACTCTTTTGCTGTTTTTAAATAAAGCATTATAATTTTTGCTTACTGAAAAAGAGTTTATAGAAAAAGCCAAAATAAAAGATATTTTTGTTAAGATTATTATTAAAATATTAAAATTTAAAGAGAGTAGAAATTTTGTTAAATAAAGAATTAGAAATTTTTAAAAAAAATCTTAGTTCCTATACCCAAAGTTGTAGAAAATTTTTTCTTAAGCAAGGGGCGTTTAGCTTATATCATTCTAAAAATATGGATAATTTCATAAAAAAAGCTTATGATATAGTTCTTAAAGATTATTTTGATGATTTTTCACCTCCAAGTGATAATATCCCTTTTTGTGTTTTAGCAAGCAGAGCATATGCAAATAATAGTCTTTGTTTTAATGAAAGTATTTCTTTGATTTTTGTTTATAAAGATATTAAGGCTTTTCATTTAAAACCTATGATTAAGGCTTTTATCGAAATTTTAAATGATGCGCATTTGCAAATTGACTCTGTTATCTTAGAATTTAACGGACTTTATAATGCTAGCAATGAGCTTAAGACTTCTATAATACAAACTCGTTTCATATGTGGTTCTAGGATTTTATTTAAAGGGATTAAGACAAAATTTGAGAGTATTTTAAAAGAAAATAAAAATGATTTTGCCAAGCTTTTGCTAGAAAATTTTAAAGAATTTGATATTCCATTTATAAAGCAGGAATTTAATATCTTAAAAGATTTTGGCGGATTAAATCATTTAAGATCCTTAGAGAGTTTGCTTGTTCTTTTTAAGACTTCTCCAAAAAATTATGCTTTAAATTTTATAGATGAAAAAAATTTAAGCGAGTTGCGTTTAGCTGGAGATTTTTTACTTTCTTTAAAATCAGCGATGAATTTATTAAGTGCTAAAGATGAGGATGAGTTTTTACTTATTAATGTTCATGATTTGAGTGAATTAATGTATAAAAAAGCTAAAAAACATTTTGGAGCAAATGAGTTGTTGGTTCAAAAGGCTTTACAAAGTATGCATACTATAGGTTTTTATACGCACTTTCTAGCAAAGCAAATTCAAGATGGATTAAATCATACTCTTAAACAAGAATATAAATTTAAAACTCTTGTGGAAGTTTTAGAATACTTATTAAAACTTGAAGATAAACAGGTTATTTTCGATCTTAACTTGGTTTTTGCCCTAAGAAGATTGAAATACGGTAAAAAAGATATAGAAAAAGCTTTAATACTTTTTGAGAAAATTTTTTATAAAAGGCATAGTTTTTGTGTTTTAAAGCTTTTGCTTGATAGTGGAATTTTAAAAGATTTATGCAAGCCTTTTTGGACAGTTCGTTTTTTAAGCGATGAAGAAGGAAATTATAGTTTTGATGAGCAAGTTTTTCTTATGTTAAGTGAATTTGAAAAATACGAAGATGAGCTTGAGATACTCCAAAAACTTAAAACCGATGAAAAAATGATTTTAAAGCTTGTGATACTTTTAAGCGCTATAGAAAGTGAAAATGAAATTTCTTTAGCAGGCATATATAGAGCGTATTGCTCTAAATTTGATTTAAAGAATGAAATTTTAGAATGGGGTCTTAAGATATTTAAAAACAATAATGCCTTAAAAGATCTTGTAGAAAAAGAAGATATATACAATCCTATTGTTGTAAGTAGCTTGGTTTCTAAGCTAGAAAATTTAGAAAATTTAGAGCTTTTATATACTTTAACTTGGCTAAAGGCTAAGGCTTTAAATTATAATGCTTTTTATTTTAGAGTTCTTGATAAACTTTTAGAAAATGCAAAACAAGGTTTTGAAGATGAAAATCTACTTGAAGAAAGCGCAAGAAGAGTAAAAAAAGAATTAACACTTAAAAGAAGTAAGATTTTTTTAGAGCAAGATGAAATTTTGCAAGATAAAATCATACATATCAAATCAAATCTTTTTATTATAAAAAATACTTTTGAAGATATTGTTATGATTTCTAAATTAGCCAAAGAAAATGATTTTAAATTTTGGTTTAGTAATGAAACAAATCTTAGTTTGCAAATTGTTGCACCACTTCATTTTAATATTGCCATTATTTTAAGTTCTTTAACAAATTTAAATCTTATTTTCATGAATTTTTTTGAACTTTTTGATGATAAAATTTATTTAAGATTTGAATATGATAATATTATCAGTGATGAGCAAAAACTAAAACTTTGCGAGCTTTTAAATTCAAATCTTTCTGGTTTTAATTTGAAAAAAATTAAAAAGCCAATCATTAAAAAAGATGAGTTAAAATTAGACTTAAATTATTCTAAAATGTATGCCAAATTAGGTCTTAATACTAAAGATCAGCAGGGTTTAATGGCGTATTTGATGAATGTTTTTAATGAACTTGAACTTGTTTTATGTGCAGCAAAAATTCAAACCATAAGACAAAGGACGCGTAATATTTTTATTTTTCAAAAGAATGAAAAATTAGAACATAGCGAGCAAAAGTTAGTTAATTTATTAATAAGTGAGTAAAAAAATGTGTGGAATCGTAGGCTATATAGGAAATAATGAAAAAAAACAAATTATACTAAATGGACTTAAAGAATTAGAATATCGTGGCTATGATAGTGCGGGTATGGCAGTGATGCAAGAAGGAGAGCTTAGTTTTTTTAAAGCTGTAGGAAAACTTGAAAATTTGGCGAATAAATGCACAGATTTTGAAAGTCAAGGTTATGGTTTTGCTATAGGTCATACAAGATGGGCAACTCATGGTAAGCCTACTGAAATCAACGCACATCCTCATTTAGGACAGTATTCTTGTGTGATTCACAATGGTATTATAGAAAATTATAAAGAAATTAAAGATAAACTTGAAAAAGAAGGCGTGAGTTTTTTAAGTCAAACAGATACTGAAGTTATTGTCCAGCTTTTTGAATTTTATGCAAGAAATTTGGGAGTTTTTGAAGCTTGGCAAAAAACCATCAAAGAACTTCGCGGTGCTTTTGCTACTTTGTTAGTAACAAAAAAAGATCCCAATCATGTGTATTTTGCAAAAAATGCTGCCCCTTTGATTATCGGTAAAAATGCAAATAAAGAATGGTATTTTTCTTCAGGTGATGCACCTTTGATAGGAAGTTGTGATGAGGTAATGTATCTTGAAGATTTAAGCTTGGGATACGCGAGTAAAGATGAGCTTGTCGTTTATGAAAATGATGTTTTAAAATCACTTTGTTTTTCTAAGCTTTCAGGCGATAAGGCTTATGCAAAAAAAGACGGCTTTCGTTTTTTTATGGAAAAAGAAATTTATGAACAAAGTCGTGTGATGAGTGAAGTGTTAATGGGACGTATTCAAGGCGATGAAGTCGTTTTTGATGAGCTAAATAATGAAGATTTAAGTCAAGTAGATGAAATCACGCTTTGTGCTTGTGGAACAAGCTATCATGCTGCAATGGCAAGTGCTTATTTGTTTGAAAGAATTGCTAAAGTTAAAGCTAAAGTAGAAATTGCAAGTGAATTTCGCTACCGTGAAGCAATTATAAAAAAAGATTCTTTATTTATCGTTATTTCTCAAAGTGGAGAAACAGCAGACACTTTAGAGGCTTTAAAGATTGCAAAAGAGCAGGATGCTAAGACTTTTGCAATTTGCAATGTGGATAATTCTAATATAGTGCGATTAGCACACCTAAGTCTTTTAACTCGCGCGGGTATAGAAAAAGGAGTTGCTTCAACTAAAGCTTTTGCGACTCAAGTTTTAACCCTTTGGATGCTTGCTATTTTTATGGCACAAAAAAGAAATTTAAATGTTTCTGCTGAAATTAAAGCACTTTTGCATACTCCAAATTGCGTGAGTGTAAAACAGGCTTTACATGAAAAAATTCATCGTTTATCCAAGCGTTATTTAGATGGACATGGCTTTTTCTTTATAGGCAGAGATGTGTTTTATCCTTTGGCTTTAGAAGGAGCTTTGAAACTTAAAGAATTATCTTATCTTCACGCTGAGGGTTATCCTGCAGGAGAGATGAAACATGGTCCTATTGCTTTGGCTGATTCTAAGCTTTATACTATAGCTTTAATGCCAAAGCACATGCTTTATGAAAAAACAAAATCAAATGTTGAAGAGCTTATTGCTAGGGATTCTACAGTACTTAGCATTTCACCTTTAGAATTTGATTTAAGTGATGATTTTATAAAAACCAATGAGCAAGATCACTATATGTGTGAATTTTTTGAAATGATGGTAATTACTCAACTTTTAGCGATGGAAATTTCCATAAGACTTGGTAATGATGTGGATATGCCAAGAAATTTGGCTAAAAGCGTAACAGTCGAATAATCCGTGCAGTTTAAATAAACTGCACATAACTTTCAAATACTTCAAAAAAAAATATAAATAAATTTTAAATTATAAGCTAACTTTATGCTTATTTTTGTTTAAATAATTCTAACAATATTTCTAGAAAGGAAACACTATGGAATACAGAGTTGAACACGATACCATGGGTGAAGTTAAGGTCCCAAATGACAAATATTGGGGAGCTCAAACTGAAAGAAGTTTTGAAAATTTCAAAATCGGTTGTGAGAAAATGCCAAAGGTTTTAATCTATGCTTTTGCAAATCTTAAAAAATCTTTAGCTTTAGTCAATAACAAACTTGGCAAACTTGATGATGCTAAGAAAAATGCTATAGTTCAAGCTTGCGATGAGATTATCGCAGGTAAATTTGATGATAATTTTCCACTTGCGATTTGGCAAACAGGTTCAGGCACGCAAAGCAATATGAATATGAATGAAGTTATTGCAAATCGTGCCACTGAAATCATGGGCGGAGATTTTCGCAAAGAAAAGCTTGTACATCCAAATGATCATGTTAATATGAGTCAAAGTTCAAATGATACTTTTCCAACTGCTATGAGTATCGTTGCGGTTGAGCAAGTAGAGAAAAAGCTTATCCCTGCGCTTGATGAGCTTATTGCAACTTTTGAAAAAAAAGTAAAAGAATTTGATGGTATTATCAAGATAGGACGCACGCATTTACAAGATGCTACGCCACTTACTCTAGCACAAGAATTTAGTGGATATCTTTCTATGCTTTTGCATTCAAAAGAGCAAATCATCGCTTCTTTACCAACTTTAAGAGAACTTGCCATAGGAGGAACCGCAGTAGGAACAGGGCTTAATGCGCATCCAGAATTAAGCCAAAAAGTAAGTGAAGAACTAACTCAACTTATAGGTACGAAATTTGTTTCAAGTCCAAATAAATTTCATGCTTTAACAAGTCATGATGCGATCAATTTTACTCATGGAGCGATGAAAGGTTTGGCTGCAAATTTAATGAAAATTGCAAATGATATAAGATGGTTAGCTTCAGGCCCAAGATGCGGTCTTGGTGAGCTTATCATCCCTGAAAATGAGCCAGGAAGTTCGATTATGCCAGGTAAGGTAAATCCTACCCAGTGCGAAGCTGTTACTATGGTTGCTGTACAAGTGATGGGAAATGATGCAGCTATTGGATTTGCAGCAAGTCAAGGAAATTTTGAACTTAATGTGTTTAAGCCTGTGATTATTTATAATTTCTTGCAAAGTCTTGATTTGTTGGCTGATTCTATGCATTCATTCAATATCCATTGTGCTGTAGGCATAGAACCAAATCGTGCAAAAATCGATCATAATCTTCATAATTCTTTAATGCTAGTTACCGCTCTAAATCCACACATAGGTTATGAAAACGCTGCTAAAGTAGCCAAAAATGCCCATAAAAAAGGTATTTCTTTAAAAGAAAGTGCAATGGAGCTTGGTTTGGTTAGCGAAGAAGATTTCAATAAATTTGTTGATCCTACTAAAATGATAGGTCCAAAAGCCTAGAACATAAAACTTGCCTTTTTTAAGGCAAGTTAAATTAAATTCTTATCTTTTAAAATCACGTACATTCTTAAAGTTGATACAAAAAAAGTTAAAATCGCAGGACCTAGTATAATACCCCAAAAACCAAAGGTTGAAATTCCTGCTATCATAGCCAAGAAAATTAAAAGTTCGTTGATTTTAGTAGGGGTTTTTACAAGTTTTTTGTTGATCCATTTGATGATTAAAGGCTTGATTAAAGTATCTGCTATAAAAGAAATTACAATTACAGAATAAATAAAAATAACAAGAGCTGAGTTAAGATTGTTTGAGGCAAATTCATAAAGACTTACAGGCACATAAATTAAAGCTCCTCCTATAGCAGGTATGAGAGAACTTACAGCAAAAATTACTCCCATTAAAATTCCATCATAACCATAAAACATTGTGATTAAACCAAAAAGTGCACCTTGAAATATTGCTACAATTACCATAGAGTAAAGCACAACAGCCATAACATTACCCACTTCGCTTAAAACATCATCGAGTTCTTTTTTATCAATAGGAATGATGGATTTAAGATAGATAACAAGTTCTGTTCCATATAGATTTGCAAAGAAATAAAACACACAAATTAAAACCATATCTATAAGAAATTTAGCTCCTGATTTTGTAAAACTTGAAGCATAACTTAGAATTTGTTTGGAAATGCTATTTAAATCTATAGAAGCTAAAAATTCTTTGATTTTAGGTTCTAAAAAATTAAAGCTTTCAGGCAAAGTAAATTGATAGTTTTTGACATAATCAAGTGTTTGTGTGACTAAATTAATATCAAAATTTTTTAAAGCTTTGGCAAGTTCTATCATAGCATAAACAAAAGGTGCAAAGAAAAGCAAAACCATACAAGTTGTTGTAAGAATGGAAGCTAAAAATTTATGCCCTTTAGTAAGATTTAAAAATTTCGCATTGATATTTGAGGTAGCTACCGCCATTAAACTAGCTATGATAATTACAAGTAAAAAACCTTTAAAAAGGTAAAGCAAAAGAAATAAAATGACTAAAATAAAGCTTATAAGAAAGAATTTTCCATTTTGCAAAATTTACTCCTCAAATAAAGTTTTTTCATAGTTTAGTTTTAAAGCACTATAACTTTTTGCACTTGCTATACGCCCTTTTGCAGTGCGTTCTATATAGCCATTAGCTAGTAAATAAGGCTCAATTACATCTTCTATGGTATTTTCATCTTCACTTAAAGCCGCAGCAATACTTGCAAGTCCGATAGGTTTTTGCTTAGCAGCGGTTAAAAGTTCAAGATATCTTAAATCCATCGCATCAAAACCAAGATCATTAACTCCTAAAGAATTTAAGGCCTCATTAGCTCTTTCTTCTGTGATAATCTCTTCATCATTAACATCGGCAAAATCTCTAACTCTTTTTAAAAGCCTTAGAGCTATTCTAGGAGTTGAACGACTTCTTTTGGCAATCTCAAGTGCGGCTTTTTCTTCGCAAGTTTTATTAAGTTTTAAAGCTGCTTTTTGCAAGATGAGGGCAAGTTCGCTATCTTTGTAAAATTCTAATCTAAATTGCATACCAAAACGATCGCGCAAAGGATTGCTAAGCATACCTGCACGTGTTGTAGCCCCTATAAGAGTAAATTTTGGTAAATCGATTTTTATGGTTTGAGCAGCTGGACCACTACCTATGATAATATCAAGGCGGTAATCCTCCATTGCAGGGTAAAGCACTTCTTCGATAGTAGGACTTAAGCGATGAATTTCATCGATAAAAAGTATATCTCCTTCGCTAAGATTGGTTAAAATAGCGGCTAAATCTCCGCTTTTTTCTATCATAGGAGCGGCGGTTGTTTTGATATTTGCACCCATTTCATAGGAGATGATATTAGCTAGTGTTGTTTTTCCAAGTCCTGCAGGACCACTAAAAAGTATATGATCTAAACATTCATTGCGTTTTTTAGCTGCAGCTATAAAGACATTTAAATTTTTTTTAATGCTTTCTTGACCTATATAACCATCAAAATTTGAAGGACGCAATGAAGTTTCGTAAGTTTCATCAAAGGAGTATTTTTCTATTTCTACTATTCTATCCATATCTTTGCTTATATTTTGGAAAAATTAAAATAAGATTTTAGCTAAAATTTGCTAGAATTTACATTAAACTTTAATGATTATGGTTTAAAAATGGGAATTTTAACAAAATTAGAATTAGATTATGAAATTGACGATATAGAAAAATTTTTACAATTTTTTAGAACCATGTGCGATAGGTTTGAACCTTTAATCATCAAGCTTGGAAGCGATAGCGTGCGTTATAAAGAAGCCATAAAAGAGCTTGAAACTTTAGCACACAATACCGCTTGGGCAGCAAGACGCTTAAATCTTGAAGAAGTGACTGATTTTTGTGTATTTTGTGAAGAGATGATGGCGCAAGCAAATCGCTTTAATGGGCCTGCTAGTGATGAATTTACGGATTGGATGCTTTTGATGAGTGATCAATTTGAAAAATATTGTCGTTCATATGAAAATGATGATTCTGTTTTAGCGGTTTTTAATCCTTTAATTGTTAATGTTCCAAATATTATTTCTAAATAAGGGAGCGACTTGGCTTCGACAGGAGTAAGTCTGCTTAGATGGCATGTCGCTTTGGGCAAAGCGTAAAAAGCCCAAATAAAATTAAACGCAAACAACGTTAAATTCGCTCCTGCTTACGCTAAAGCTGCGTAAGTTCAGTTGAGCCTGAAATTTAAGTCATACTATCTAGCTTAATTTTCGGTCATTTTTGATAGTGTAGCCTTGCGTTTGACAAGCGTTGAGGTGAAATAAAGTCTTAGCCTTGCTTTTGAGTTTTGGAAGATGAGCGAAGTAGGGTGAAGTAGTCATCTTTGCTAAGCATGTAGAGGTCTTTGTGGGATTATTTTTGGACAGGGGTTCGATTCCCCTCGCTTCCACCATCATGCTAATTTTAAGTAAATCATAAGTTTATTTCAAATTTTTAGAATTTTTTATATGAAGTTAAGATCGATTTATTACCCTTAAAACTTTGATATATTAAGTTTTATAATTTTTCATTAAAAATTTATAGTTTTATTTTTAAGCTTATTTTTAGGGGGGGGGTATAATTTTTCCTTCAGTTTAAATTTATTGAAGGAGAAACTTATGAAGAAAAATGCTTCGAGCAAGATATTGCTAAGCTTAGGTGTAGCAAACTTTGCTTTATTCAGGTGCTTTTGCAGCAGAGATTACTTTTAACAGTGATAGTGATTTAAATACACACTTTGACATTAATGAAAAAGACAATGTTGCTACTTTTAAAAATGAAAATTATAAAAACAAGCAAGATGTAACTTTTAATATCAGCACTTCAGCTTTTGATGATGCCCCTGAAGATACTAAAATCAACATTGATTTAGGCAATAATTCTTTAACTTTGAAAAACCAAATGGATTATCAAGGCAAAACAGCTGCTTTAGTAAAAAATTTCAATGTAGATGCGAAAAATTTTAAAACTACTGATATAGGACTTAGTTATTTTAATGCAGGAATTATTAATGCTAATTTTACAATGGAAGGTTCAGGTAAAGATTTTGATCTTGGCAATATAGATAAAAATAAAGCTTCATCTTTGTTAATTTTTAATGGTAGCAGAGAAAATACTAACGATACTGTAAATGGCAGCTTAACTGTAAATGGAGACTTTAGCACAACAAATAGTGCTATTGTTTTAATGAAAAGCGATACTTTTAAGGTCAATGGAACAGCAACGCTTAAAGAAACAGGTCTTGGATTTTTATCTCAATCTTATTCTAATTTAGATGTAAATGATTTTATTGCTTTAAGAGCAAAAGACATAAAAACAGATACACTTAATGAAGACACTAACGCAGGAGCTTTGATTTTAAAAACTGCAAGTTCTTATATAAATGAAAACTTGCTAAATGGCGATGATTATGCTGCTTATCTTGATGTTACAGATGATAAGAAGTATGGAGGTGCCTTTGTGGATTATAAACTTAGCCTTAAAAACTGTGGTGGTGATAAATGCTTAGTGATTAATGGAGGTGCTACTGCAGCGGCTAAAAATTTAACTAATCAAATCGCAGTAGATCTTGAAGCTATCACTAGAATCATAGATGGTTTAGATAATGAGCAAGCCAAAGAAGCCCTTGAAAAACAAAAAACTGAACTTGAACAACTCAAACAAGAAGCTGAGAAAAACGGCGGTAAAATCGATGATGAAAAATACGTTGATTTAGTAAATAAAAATTCAAATTTAAATCTTAGTGCTAATGATAAAGCTTCTATCCTAGTACTTCGTTCTATCACAGAACAATTAGGAAGTATAGGAGCAGATTTAGCAAGTAGAGAAGGTGTAAAACTAGCCCTACAAATCAAAAAAGACACAGACAATACAGGTAAATCTGTATCTAATCTCAATTCAGCTTCTAGTGCAGTTAATACCACTATGAATATTTCTAATGATGTTTCTATAGGTTCTCGTGTAGCAATGCTAAACAATCCTTTTGGAACTTATGCTTCTAAAATGAATGGTCTTAAATTTGCTGCTTTAGATAGTGATATGAGACCAAGCTATGTAAATGAATATACCAATAGTGTTTGGGCTAATGCTTTTGGTGGTGCTAACATTATCGATGGAGATAGTGGTGCAATGTATGGTGCTACTATAGGTGTAGATAAACAAGCTAATGATGATGTTTTATGGGGTGCTTATTTTACTTATGCAAACGCTAAAATCAAAGACAATAATTTAGAACAAAAAAGCGATAACTTCCAATTAGGTATGTATTCTACTATCAATGTAGCTCCACAATGGGAACTTAATCTTAAAGCTTATGCTCAAGTTTCTCCAACTAAACAAGACAATGTTCAATTAGATGGTGCATATAACTCAGATTATACAAGCAAATTCTTAGGACTTAGCGCTAATGCAGGCCATGTGTTTGATCTTAGTGATAATACTTTATTTATCAAACCTTTTGCAGGAGTAAATTATTATTTTAGTTATACTCCATCACATACAGAAAATGGTGCTATTGCTAAAAAAATTGATTCTATGAAAAACAATTCTGTAAGTGTTGAAGTGGGTGCCGAATTTAGAAAATATATGAATGAAAACTCTTATATTTTTGTAACTCCAAAAATAGAACAATTTGTTATCAATAATGGTGATTTACACAGCTAACCTAGCTGTAAATAATGCTTTCTTTACTAGTGTAGAAGCCAACAACAAGAAAAAAACTTATGGACAAATTATCGTAGGGGGTAATGTAGATTTTACAAATCAACTCAGTATGAATCTTGGCTTTGGTGCTAAACAAATACTAGCAGGTAAAGTAGATAATAAAAATGAAACTTACTTAAGTGGTCAAGTAGGACTTAAGTATAAATTTTAATCTTAAAAATCATTTCTAAATCTTTTTATAGTTTAGAAATGATTGTTTATTTCTATGGGAAATCTCCTAGGGCTTTATCTTAAAGCCCTTTTTTATAACAAACAAGTAAATAAGTCTTTAGAGTAAAAACCCTAAAAACTTTTAGTTTTCTTTGAAAAGTTTGGAAGCTAAGTGCGTTGCACGACTTTGATCTGTATCTTTTTTAAGTGTTTTATAAATTTTACTTACATATTCTTCTAAGGTTTGTTGAGAATCTATGATTTTTTCAGAAGAAGGAATTTTTTCATACTCTCCATTGTTTTTAAGCTCATAAGCTAAAACATTATCGCTAAGTTGCAAGCGTAAAAATTGAGCTAATTTAGCTTTGCTTCTTTCATCATATATAGGAGTCATAAGTTCTAAGCGACGCTCTAAATTTCTTGGCATCCAATCTGCACTCGATATAAAATAATTTGGCTCACTATGTTTAAAATAAAATACTCTAGCATGTTCTAAGTATTTTCCTATGATGCTTCTAACGCGTATGTTTTTGCTGTATTCTTCATCAGGTTTTAAGCAACAAATTCCGCGTATAATAAGATCGATTTGCACTCCTTCCATACTTGCTTCATAAAGCGCTTGTATGATATCACTATCCACAAGAGAATTCATTTTAGCTACAATCACACCTTCATTTTTCTTGCTTATTTCAATGTGTATCATTTCTAAAACTTTTTCTTTGATTTGATTTGGGCTCATTGAAAGAGTTTGAAGGCGACGATTTTTACTAAAGCCCGATAAGATGTGAAAAAAGCTTGTCGTATCTCTTGCAAATTCTGCTTTGCTTGTAAAATAACTCACATCAGTATAGATTTTAGCACTGCTTGCATTATAATTTCCTGTGCTTAAATGCATATAAAATTTAAGTTTATCTCCTTGTTTGCGTATGACTTGAGAAACCTTAGCGTGGACTTTAAAACCTGTAATGCCATAAATAACATGAGCTCCGGCATTTTCTAAAGCTTTCGCCCAATGAAGATTATTTTCTTCATCAAAGCGTGCTTTTAATTCTACCATCACAGTTACTTGTTTTCCATCGCTTGCAGCATCAATTAAAGCTTGAACTATATTGGAATTTTTTTCAACTCTATAAAGTGTCATTCTTATGGAAATTACTTCAGGATCTTTGCTTGCTTCTTTGATAAATTTATAAACTGGATCAAAACTTTCAAAAGGTTGTATGATGAGTATATCTTCTTTTTCTACAGCATCAAAAATAGATAAATTCTCATCAAAAGGTGGTAAAGTTTTAGGCGTGTAAAGTGGGCTTAAAAGATGCGTAAAGGTTTTATTTCCTGCGATTTGCCAAAGGCTAGGGAGATTGAGTAAAATAGAATATTCATAAACATCTTTATGAAAAATTTTCATGTGAGTATTAAGAAATTCTACGATTTGTTCATCTGCATCTTTTTGAATTTGTAATCTTACAAAAGCTCCTTTTCTGCGAAGCTTCAAGCCTTGTTCTAAAATCATCATAAAATCATCAGCTTCTTCTTCTTCTATTACCATATCTGCATTTCTAGTCACTCTAAATGCTGCTGAAGCTAAGAGTTTATAGCCTGGAAAAATTTCTTCTGCGTGTTGATGGACTATACTTTCTATAGGAACATAAATATTTGCACTTACTTCATAAAAACGAGGTAAAACTCTTGGAATTCTAATCATTCCAAATTTTACAAGTTCAGGATGCGCTTTATCGCAAATTTTAACCGCTAGTGAAAAAGATAAGTTGTTTAAATGCGGAAAAGGGTGAGTAGCATCAACAGCTATTGGAACAATAACAGGAAAAATATTAGAGAAAAAATACTCATCACATTTTTGTTTTAAATTTTCATCTAAATTTTCATAATGTTTTATGAAAAGATTTTCTTTTTCTAATTCACTTGTGATTTCATTAAAATAACGCTCCAAAAGCTCTTTTTCTTGATGTAAGTATTTGCGTATGGCTTTTAATTGTTGTAACGGGGTCATTTCATCGCTACTGCTTGCATTAACTCCAGCTGAAAAAAGTTGTTTTAAGCCTGCGACGCGTATCATATAAAATTCATCTAAATTAGTGCAATATATAGCTATAAATTTTAATTTTTCTAACAAAGGTAAATTTTTAGAACATTGGTCTAAAACACGAGAATTAAAGCGAAGCCAAGAAAGTTCGCGATTGATAAACATATCAGGACTTGTTTGCATTAATTTTTCCTTTTTTAGTTGTATTTTATCATTTATTTTGAAATTATTGAATAAAAGTTTTAAATTTTTTAGGTTAATTAAGAGTAAATATATCTTTAAAATTATATTAAATTCATCTATGTTAGAATCACAAAATTTATTTCTGGGAAATTCTGTGACATTGTTGTTTCATTGAAGATTTTAAGAAATGATAATTTTAAGGAGGAAAATTTTGAAGAAAACTTCGAATCTTTTTACTATTTTTCTTGTTTTGCTTTTTGTTTTCTTTGCGGTTGGGTTTTATACCTTTTATAACGCTAAGGGCACATCTTATTTAAGCAATGCAAGTGAATCTTGTAATAACTGCCATATTATGAATGAAGTTTATAACGAATACATGGCAGGGCCGCATTCTCAAAAAGTCAAAGGCGAACCAAGAGCAACTTGCGTGGATTGCCATTTGCCACATAATTTTGTAGCTAAGTGGATAGCTAAGGCTCAAAGTGGTTTAGGGCATGCTTATGCTTTTACTTTTAAACTTGATGAGTTGCCTACAAATTTGAGCGCGACTGAAAAAAGCAGAAAAATGGTGCAAGAAAACTGCATACGCTGTCATGCAGATTTTGCTCAAACAGCTATCAATGCTACAACAAATCCACATGCAGACAAGTCATTAAATTGTGCTTCTTGTCATAAAGATGTTGGACATAAACACGGAATTTAATAAGGAGAAGATGAATGAAAAAAAATATTTTACGCTTAGGTATTGTCGTTTTGGTTTTACTTATAGCGGGAGTTTTATGGCTAAATAATGATATTAATCAAAAAAAAGAAGATGAAGCAAATAAAAATGCCATTGCAGCAAATGCTGATTTTTCTTTGCTTAGCGATGATGATCCAAATTTTGAAAAATGGGGTAAGGTTTTTCCAGAGCAACTAAAAATGTATTTAACGGTTGAAAAAGAAGAGCCTAAGGCTACTGAATTTGGTGGTAATTTAGCTTATTCAAAATTGATTCGCTTTCCTCAATTAACCATACTTTGGGCAGGATATCCTTTTAGTCTTGATTTCAATGAAGAAAGAGGGCATTTTTGGGTTCAAGTAGATCAAATGAAAACAGCAAGAAACAACAAAGATTTTCTTAATGCCCATGGACTTGCTGCTTTTAAAGGTCAACCTGCAGCTTGTATGAATTGTCATAGTGGATGGACTCCATGGCTTATAAAAAATGTTGCTAAAGGAGATTTTACTGCTTTTAACTCTACAAATTATTGGACTATGATTAAAAATATCCCAGCTGTTGATGGTATAGTAGAAAATTCACCTGAACATGCAGGCCCACATGGTGGTAAAAGAATGGGTGTAACTTGTGCAGATTGTCACAATCCAAATGATATGAGTTTAAGACTTACTCGTCCAGCAGCTATTAATGCTTTAGTTTCTAGAGGATATGAAAAAGATCCAGTACAAGGCGTAAAAGCTACAAGAGAAGAAATGAGAACTTTAGTTTGCTCTCAATGCCATGTTGAATACTATTTTAAACCAACAGGGGAAAAAGTAAAAGTAATGGGTGAAACTATTGTAGATGATAGTTCTAAAAAATGGTGGAATGGAACTCAGAAAAATTATGATGAGTATGAGTTTTGGAGAGATGGTAATAAAGCTAAAGAGATTGAAACTGATGGTATAGTTTTAACTTTTCCTTGGAGTGAGTGGAAAAAAGGACAACCATTTAGAATTGAAATGCTAGATGATTATTATGATAAAGTTCGTGGAGTATTTGGAGCTGATTTTACTCATAAATTAACAGGGGCGCAAATTATTAAAATTCAACACCCAGAAAGCGAACTTTATAGTGGCGGTGTGCATGCTGCAAATGGGGTAAGTTGCGTGGATTGTCATATGCCTTATGTTAGAGAAGGAGCTAAAAAGGTTACTCAACACAACATCACTTCTCCTTTAAGAGATATTAACTCTGCTTGTAAGTCTTGTCATAAACAAAGTGAAGATTATTTAAAAGCTCAAGTGCTTGACATACAAAACAGCGTTGCACATGATCAAAGAACTGCAGAGTATGCAATTGTTAGTTTGATTATGGATACTAAAAAACTACGCGATGAACTAGGTAATATGGAAAAATTCCAAAGCGATGGAAAAGCTGATGCGAAAAAAATTAGCGAAGAGTTAAAAGAAGTTTTAGAACTTCATCGTAAAGCCCAAATGAGAGCAGATTTTGTTAATGCTGAAAACTCAACTGGTTTCCATAATCCTCGTGAAGCTTCAAGAATGTTATTGCAAGCTGTTGATATGGCAAGAATGGGACAAGCTAAACTTGTAGAAATTGCAGCGGCAAATGGAATTAAAGATTTTAAAACTTCAAATTTAGGTTTTGAAGATATTCAAAAATTTAATCCAGGAGAGCTTTATTATAAAGTAGATGTTAATAATCATAAAGCTGGAGAGCGTTACTATGCAGATGAAAAAGATGTTAATGGTAATCCTCCAAAAGAACTTTTAGAGCATGATAAAGAGCTTGCTCCTTATAATTATCAAGTGATTGATAAAAAATAATTCTTAAGCCCTATAAATCATGGGGCTTTTTCTTTTTTTATTTTAAAAAATATAAACTTTTTATTTAAAATTCACTTTTGCTTCACTTTGTTTTGTCAAAATATCACAAATTTTGATAATCAAAAAGGAGTTAAAATGATCAATAAAAATAAATTGTTTAGACAGGTTCATATCTATCTTAGTTTGTTCTTCTTGCCTTGCGCTTTGCTTTTTGCTTTAACGGGTATAGCATATATTTTTGGTATTAATCAAGATGTGGGCTTAAAAGTTGAACAGTATCAATTGTCAAAAGTTATAGAAAGTGGTAAAGAAAGAGAAGCTTTAATAGAGTTTTTAAAAACAAATGGTTTAAAAGTACCATCTAATACAAATATAATTAAAAGTAAAGATAAAGGTATAACAATAGGTGGAACTCATTATAGTGCTAATATAACTCAAAATTCTACTAATGAATACAATATTACCTTAAAAACAAGATCTTTACTTGGAGATATGATTATGCTTCATAAAGATAAGGGTGCTTGGTATTTTTCTGTGCTTAGCGTAGGTTTTGGTATTACTTTATTTATGCTTTATATTTCAGGGCTTATGATTACTTTGTTTGCAAATAAAAAAGATAGAAGTAAACAATTTGCAGTTCTTGGAGTAGGGGTTGTTGTAACTTTGCTTTTGGCTTATCTTAGCCTTTGATTTTTCTTAGCTTTTTAAGCTAGGTATTATTTATTTTTTTGTATAATCACACTTTACTTTATTGGACAGATGGGTGAGCGGCTGAAACCACACCCCTGCTAAGGGTGCAGATCTTAACGGGTCTCGAGGGTTCAAATCCCTCTCTGTCCGCCACTAAAACTTTCTTGAAAATTCCAAGTATTTATATATCAACATTATATATTTGAAAAAAAGAATAATCTAGAACTATAATAAATAAATATTATTCTAAAATTGGAAAATAATCCATTAGAAAATAAGATATTTTGGAATTATTTAAGAAATTAGATGAAAAAGAATGCTAATATGGAAGTAAGAATTCTAAAAAAATAAAATATAAAATCAATCCCAAAGATTACTTTTATATATGCCTAAAATCACAATTTCATTTTTACTTTTATCGATAAGATAAGGGATAATATAACCTTTAAAAATCAAATCTCTTATATTTTCATTATCAAAAGACAAAGATTTTCTATTTTTATAAGGCATAAAAGAAAGATTTTTACAAATTGAATTAATATCATTAAGAAATTCTTTAGCATAAAAAGAACTATCTAATTTTATAAAATTAACAATATGCCTAAGCTCATTTTTAAATTTAGGAGTTGGAACAATTTTCATTTATTCTAAATCTTTTCTAATATCATTAAAAGTTTCATCAAAATCTAAAGTCTTTAATTTATCTTGCTTGTAAAGTTCTATATCCTTTTTATAACCATCAATTCTTATTTTATGTTCTAAATAACTTAAAGCAAGTTCTAAAACTTCTTTTTCACTTAAATTGTTATCTTTACAATAATTGGTTAAAAAATGTTGAGTTTCTTTTGAAAATTCTAAGTTCATTTGTTACTCCTTTTTAAATATTTATTATAACATAAAAACATTTTTTATTTAAAAAAAGGTTCAAATCCCTCTCTGTCCGCCACTAAAACTTTCTTGAAAATCCCAAATATTTTATTAAGTATTAAAGCAAGAGACTAGCCCTTGCGAGGTTGTATTATTTTACAGCGTTTTTGATTTCTAAAATCATAGTTTTTAAAGACTCTAGTCCATTTCCACTTGCTAAATACCAGTATTCTGGATCAAGATAGATGATTTTTTTGTTTTGTGCTGCTTTGGTTTTAGCGACAAGTGCATTATCGAGTATGCCTTGAGCACGTTCTTTGTTGCCTACGATGACATTTCTATCAACAACAAAAATATAATCAGGATTTTTTTCTAATATAAATTCAGAGTTGATACTTTTGCCGTGAGTGCCTACTTTTATATTCTCATCTACTGCATTAATCCCCAAAACATCGTGAATAATCCCAAAGCGAGATTGAGGACCAAAGGCTGAAATTTTGTTAGAATTTGTAAGAATGATAAGAGCTTTTTTGTCTTCATCAACTATACTTTTGGCTTTTTCAATTTCATTTTTAATATCTGAAATTTTTTCCAAAGCTTCTTTTTCTAAACCATAAAGTTTTGCAACGCTTAAGACATTGTTTTCAAAAGAGCTTAAAAAATTTGTATTATCAAGACCTACAAATAAAGTTGGAGCTATTTCTTTTAATTTGTCATAAAATTTACTTTGGCGTCCAGAAATGATGATAAGATCAGGTTTTAAAGCATTAATGGCTTCAAAATCAACTTGTTGTACTCCACCTACACTAGGTTTGTTTTTAAATTGTTGTAGGTATTTTGGTAAATTTTTAGCAGGAACGCCCGCGACTTTATCGTTTAATTTTAAAGCATCAAAAGTATCTAAAATTCCAAGATCTAAGATCACTACCTTAGAAGGATTTTTAGGGATTTTATTTTCTCCTAGACTATCCTTCACTAAAAAACTATCACCCTCATCACTCATGCTAATAGGCAAAACTTTCACTGTAGCAGTGTTGGTTTTTGTTGTAGAACTTGCGTTGTTTTCATTTGAATTTGAATTACAAGCTGTTAAGATTAGACTTAAAAAAAATGCAAAAAATGCAAAAACTAAAGATTTTTTCATATTTTCTCCTTTTTAAAAATAAATACAAATTTTCTTACCATCAATTTGACTTACAGGTATATCCATATCATAAATTTGTTTTAAATTTTCTTGATTGATGATTTCATCTTTTGAGCCTTGTTTTAAAAGCTTCCCATCTTTTAAGGCTATGATTTCATCAGAATAAATCGAAGCAAAATTAATATCATGTAATACAACAGCTATACTTTTGTTAAAGTCTTTGACTAAATTTTTCATTAGTTGCATGATTTGTACACTATGCTTCATATCAAGATTGTTTAAAGGTTCATCAAACATTATAAATTCAGTATCTTGAGCGATGATCATGGCTATAAAAGCTCTTTGTTTTTGTCCGCCGCTTAATGTATCTAAAAATTCATTTCTTAAGTTGCTAAGTCCCATGTATTCTAAAGCTTCATTGATTTTGATTTTATCGTTTGCATTAAGTCTTCCTTGAGAATGTGGAAAACGCCCAAAAGCGACCAATTCTTCAACTTTTAATCTTAAATTGATATTGTTTTGTTGTTTGAGAATGGAAATTTTTTGTGCTAAGATTTGCTCTTTATAGTCTTTTAAATTCATTCCATCGATATAAATTTCTCCACTACTAGGTTTTATTAAACGACTTGCTAGAGCTAAAAGAGTGGATTTTCCAGCGCCATTGGCTCCTATTATAGAAGTGATTTTGCCTTTATGAAAATCAAGGCTAAGATCTGAAATAATGGCTTTATTATCATAAAATTTGGTGATATTTTTTAGTTTAATCATAATTTATTACCCTTTAATACAAGATAGATAAAATATATCCCACCTAAGAAATTAATAACCACGCTTATAGTGGCATTATAATCAAAAACTCTAGAGACAAAAAACACCCCTCCAAGCAAAGCTAAAATGCTAATGAGTATGCAAGCACTTAGTAAAATACTATGCTTTGCAGTTTTAAATAGCTCATAAGTGATATTTACCACCAAAAGCCCCAAAAAGGTTATAGGACCTACAAGTGTGGTGCTAATAGAAGTTAAAATAGCTATGATAATCATCAATTGTTTTGAAATTTTTTGATAATTTATCCCTAAATTTATCGCTAAATCTTTGCCTAAATTTAAAGGATCTAAAAATTTCATATAGCGAAAAATCCATATAAAACTTAAAAAGCTAATGATATAAGCAAGAATTAAAACATCAAAAGCAATATTATCAAAACTAGCAAACATTCTTCCTTGTATTACCATGAATTCATCAGGATCGATTAATACTTCAAAAAAAGAGCTTAAAGTGCTAAAAAGTGTTCCAAAAACTAAGCCTAAAAGCATTATAAGATAAATACTTCTATCGCTACTAAATAAAATTTTATAAAGTCCTAGTGAAAAAACCACCATACAAACTAGAGTGATTAAAAAATTGATATCGTTTTTATAAACACTTAAATTAGCTGCACCAAAAGAAAAGATAAGAGCACTTTGAAGTAACATATATAAAGAATCTAATCCTATGATGGCAGGGGTTAGAATTTTGTTATTGCATAAAGTTTGAAAAATCACTGTTGAAACAGCGATGCAAATAGCCACTATAATAATAGCTGCAATTTGTAAAAAACGACTTTTTAAAGCATACTCATCAAAGCCATTTAAACCCACAAGTATAAAAATCCCTATCATACCAAGTGTTAAAAAGCTTAAAATCAGCATTTTTTTACGCATAAACTTTCCTTTTTAGCAAAAGAAAGATAAAGATTAAAGATCCTAAAACACCTGTAGTGATACTTAAAGGCATTTCAAAAGGAAAGATGACAAGTCTTGAAATGATATCGCAAACAAGTAAAAACAAAGCTCCACAAAGTGCTATATAGATAAGATTTTTTCTAAGATTATCACCTAGATAAAGAGCTACTAAATTTGGGATAATTAATCCTAAAAAAGGGATAATCCCAACGCTTACAATCACTAAACTAGTGATAATGCTTACAATCATCAAGCCTAAAAATAATATCCCATTATAAGAAATTCCAAGATTTAAAGCTATATCTTCGCCCATGCCAACTATGGTAATTTTATGAGCCAAAAAATAAGCAAGTATAAAAAGTGGTAAAGAAATGTAGAGCAATTCATAATTTCCCTGCATAACATTTGCCATACTACCTTGTAACCAGCCTTGGATATTTTGTATATAATTTAAAGCATAGGCAAAAAAAGTAGTTATAGCACTAATAATGCCTCCAAACATCAAGCCTATCAAAGGTACAAAAATCACATCTTTGAGTTTGATTTTTCTTAAAATTTGGATAAATATAAAAGAACCCAAAAGTGCAAATATAGAAGCAATGATAGCTTGAGTGAAAAAAGACGCTCCAGCAAAAAATATTAAAGAAATAAGTATGCCAAATTTAGCACAATCCATGGTCCCTGCTGTAGTTGGGGAAACGAATTTATTTTGCGTGAGTTGTTGCATGATAAGCCCGCATATACTAAGACTCATTCCTGTGAGTAAAATTGCTATAAGTCTAGGAATTCTTGTGAGAGTTATGATTTCTAGTTGAGTGGAGTTAAGATTAAGAATATCTTTTACATTGATACTGATAACTCCTATAAATAAACTTATCATTCCAAAAAATAAAAGTAAAGCTATAAGCACTTTTAAACTCAATATATGCTTAAAAAACAAATCTTTCCTTATAGTAATAATAATTATCAAAAATGAAATTGTAATGAAATTTGTTTTAAGAAATGATAAAACTACAAAGGATATTTTAGTAAGAAATCAAAAATCCAGTGGAAAGTCTTTGCAAGTGTTTGTTATAGTCTATAAGGCTTTCTCCATAGCCATTAAAGTATTGTAAATACCAATAAATTCCGTTATTAAAAATATCATATCCTAGATCAACCTGTATAGCACCTTTGTTATCGTGGAATTTAAGATTGTTTCTTAGCATAAGATTGATAAAATAATCATCGCCCAAATACGCTAAATTCACATCAAAATTTCCCATATAATGCAAGATGGCAGGATTGTCATCATCTTTTTTGCTTTCAGGAATTCTATACCAAAGGCGTGGAACAAATAAAAATTTATTATATAAAATAGCCGTAGATACATAAATTCTATTCCATGAGCGAGATTGTAAATTCTCATCTCCCTTGCCATTGCTTTCATGCAATATACCTATGCGTAGATTGTTAAAAAATTCATAATCTTTAAGATACAAAGGAAAATCTATAAAAAATTCTGGTTGATAGTTGGTTTCTCTAAAAGGAGAAGAATGCTCATAAATTTGCCACCAAGAAGTTTGAGTATAGGCTATATAATATTTTTCATCTAGTCCTAGTAAATTTTCAAAAAGTCTTTTTTTAACACTAAGTTGGAATTTTGCCTCACTCTTATTATTATTTACTCCTAAAGAATTAAAACTATAAGTAAAAGGTAAAAAATAATTCATCTTATAAGAGCTAATGCCAAGGGGATTAAAGCTTTCATTTTCACCAAGATAATTAGCCAAAGCTAAGCGAGAAAAGTCTTGTTTTTCTTCTTTTTTTATAGTGATAGAATTTTGCGTTTGTGTTGCTTGGCTTGAGTTATTTTGTTCTTGAGAAATCAAAACAGATGAATTTTTTAAAGCGAGTTTTTTGTAAATTTCCATAGCTTTTTTATAATCGCCTTGTTTTTCATACTCTAAAGCTTGTTGTAAATCACTAGCCCATATAAAAACACATAAGCTTAAAAATAAAGCAATTTTTCTCATCTTAACTCGCTTTTAAATTTTTCATATTCTTCATAAAAATTAAGATTTAAAAAAGCATCTTCATCTTCAAATTCTACAAATTTGGTTTTAATCTCAGAAAATAAAAGTCCTATTTTTTGTTCATTTTTTTCTAAGAAATTTTTACAAGTTTGAGCTAAAGAGCTGTGATAAAAGCCGCATAAGGGATGTTTATGCAAAGGAGTTTTGGCTATGATTATTTTATAGTTTTGCTCTAAAAAAGGAAGCATTTTTAAAAGCTCATTTTCACCTACTTTAGGACTATCCACACTTAAAACAAAAACAAATTCATTTTTAAAATTTGAAAGTATAGAGTAAAGCGCAAGCATAGGAGAGTAAACTTCAAATTCTAAAGAATCTTTTATCAAGCTAAAATGGTTTTCAAATTTGTCTTCTTTCGCACTCACATAGACATTTTTAAAAATTTTAGAAAATTTCTCTACTTGAAATTGAGTTAAATTTTGATTTTTAAGAATCAATTTGCTTTTATCTTGTCCCATACGACTAGATTTGCCACCACATAAAATCACGCAATTTAGCTCATTAAGCTGCACAAATTTCCTTTTTTAATGTAATTCTACCACAAATTCGCCAAAATATTTTATAATTTCTTTTATGAAATACACAGAACTTTTACAATTGCAAACTTTTTTTTCTCAGTTTAAAAAAATCGATTTTATCAAGCGTATCAATGACAATATTTTGGAATTAAGCTTTGATAGAGAAAGATTTATTTTTGATCTCACTCGTGCAATGAGTGCGATTTATACAGCTAAATTTAATGCAAAAAATTATAATGCACCTTTTGATTTTATGCTTAAAAAGTATTTTAGCAATGCTTTTATAAAGGAAGTTAAAGTCCTTGAAGGCAATCGTATTTTATGTTTTAGTGTAAAAGCTAATAAGGCTTATAAAAGCTATGAGAGCAAAATTTATTTTGAATTTACGGGTAAAAATACCAATGTTATTCTTACAGATGAAAAAGATTTGATCATAGAGGCTTTAAGGCACATTGATAAAAGTTATCGTGTTGTAAAACCTAATGTGATTTTAGAGCCTTTAAAGCCTTATAAAATGGATGAAAATTTTGAGGAAATTCAAGATTTTGCAGATTATTTTTCTCGCAAATTTACAAGCATTTATGAGAGTAAAATCAAACAAATAAAAAATTTAAAACTTGCACAAGTGGATAAAAAAATACAAAATTTACAAGAACTTTTTTCTAGTTTAGATGAAGAAAATTCTTTACTCTTAAAAGCTTTAGAATACAGAAAAAGGGCTGATGTATTGTTTGCAAATTTGAGTGTTTTAAAAGATTATGAAAGGGAATTTAAGCTTGATGATTTTGAAGGCAAAGAGCTTGAATTTAAGCTTGAATTTAGTCCTAAGCAAAGCGCTAATTTATATTATAAAAATGCTAAAAAATTAGAACAAAAAGCTAAAAATTTAAACATACAAAGACAAAATTTAAAAGAAAAGTTAGATTTTACCTTGAGTTTGAAAGAATTATTGCTTCAAGCTAAGAGTGAGATAGAGCTTGAAATTTTACTACCTAAAAAAAATAGCAAAAAAAATCAAGATTATAAACAAGAAGATCTTGTGGCAAATTTTTATTACAATGAGTTTAAAATTTGTGTGGGTAAAAATGAAAAAGGCAATGAATTTTTACTTAAAAATGCTAAAAAAGATGATTTATGGCTTCATGTAAGGGATATTCCTAGCGCACATACTTTGATTGTATCAAACAAGCAAAAAATCAGCCTCGATGTGATAGAATTTGCTGCAAGGCTTTGTGTAAGCTTTTCTAAGTTAAAGAAAGGTTCGTATTGGGTCGATTATACCTTAAAAAATTTTGTTAAGGTTCAGCAAAAGGCGTTTGTAAATTATACAAATTTTAAAAGTATTAATATCACAAAGGATTAAAATGCCAGTTAGCCCTTTAGGAAATATCAATTATATAAATCAGAATATGGCCTATCCAGCTACACAAGCAAGCAATGAGCTTGCAAAAGAAGGTTTTGCAGCTACGCTAAATATGGCTGAATTTAATGAAAAAGAAAAAACTTTAAACAAGCTTGAAAAAGTCAATGAGACTCATGAAATCAAAGAAGAGATCAAAGAAAAAGCCGAACAAGAAGAAAAAAAGAAAAAACACAATCAAGAAGCTAAAACCAGCGATGATGAGAAAAATGAAGAAGATGAGTCTAAAGATCCAAATTTTAAAGACGCACAAAGCATTCATCGCCTAGATATTAGTATATAAGGAAAAATATGTTTAATACAACTAGAATTATTTCAGCTCTTGTGATGATAGGGGCTATTATTATTATCGCGTTGATTGATCAATTTTTTATCAATTTTATCGTTTTTGCGGTTTTATTGTATTTATCTTTTAGTGAAGCAAAAAAACTTTTTGCTTTAGAAAATATTTCTATTATCCCTTTGGCTATAGCTTTTATTTTGGGAAGTTTATCGCATAAAGCTTTGCTTTTTGGGATTTTAGCTTTGTTATTAGTTGTTGGATATTTGGTTTATAAAAAGGCTTCCTTAAAACCAGCTCTTATTTATATTTATCCTAGTTTGCCTATTTTAGCACTTTGGCAAGTGTATTTAGATCAGGGTATGTTTGCGCTTTTTTGGCTTATCATTATCGTTGCAGCTTGCGATAGTGGGGCGTATTTTATCGGAAAACTTATGGGTAAAACTCCTTTTTCTCCAACAAGTCCAAACAAAACCTTAGAAGGTGTTATAGGTGGCTTGATTTGTGCGAGTGTTGTAGGAACTATTTTGGGAGTTTTTGTTTATAGTTTTTGGCTTTCTTTACTTTGTTCGTTTTTTGTAGCGATTTTTGCAGTGATTGGAGATTTACTTGAGAGTTATTTTAAAAGAGAAGCAGGTGTAAAAGATAGTGGAGATCTTATCCCTGGTCATGGGGGCGTGCTCGATAGAATCGATGCAGTGATCATTGCTGCTTTTGTGATGGTTACTTTTTTATGATACTTTTTGGAAGCACGGGCAGCATAGGAGTAAACGCTCTTAAACTTGCTGCTTTAAAAAACATTCGTATTTCTGCTTTAGCTTGTGGGGATAATATCGCTCTTTTGAATGAACAAATCGCAAGGTTTAAACCCAAATTTGTTGCCATAAAAGATTCAAAAAATAAGCATTTAGTTAAACACGATAGGGTTTTTATAGGGCAAGAAGGTTTAGAGCAAATTTTAACAGAATGTCAAGATAAGCTTTTACTCAATGCCATTGTAGGTTTTGCAGGACTTAAAAGCACTTTAAAGGCTAAAGAGCTTGGCAAAAGCATAGCTTTAGCTAACAAAGAAAGTCTTGTAGTAGCTGGGAGTTTTTTGAAAGGGGTTAAATTTTTACCCGTTGATAGTGAGCATGCAGCTTTAAAATTTTTACTCGAAGGTAAAAAAAATATAGCAAAACTTTATATCACAGCAAGCGGCGGAGCTTTTTATAAGTATAAAATCAAAGATTTAAATCAAGTCAGTGTCAAAGATGCTTTAAAACATCCTAATTGGAACATGGGAGCAAAGATCACTATAGATAGTGCGACTATGGCAAATAAGCTTTTTGAGATTATAGAGGCTTATCATTTATATGATTTTAAAGAAATTGATGCTTTAATAGAACCAAGATCTTTAGTGCATGCAATGTGTGAATTTAAAAATGGAGCTAGCACGGCGTATTTTTCAAAAGCAGATATGAAACTAGCTATTTCAGATGCTATATTTGAAAAACAAGATACGCCTATTTTAGAGGCTATTGATTTTAGCAAAATACCTGCTTTAAAATTTCATCCAATCAGCACAAAAAAATATCCTATTTTTAAGCTTAAAAATGCATTTTTAAAAGAGCCAAATTTAGGTGTTATCATCAATGCTGCTAATGAAGTTGGTGTTTATAATTTTTTAGAAAATAAAAGTGGATTTTTAGATATCACTAAATGCATTTTTAAAGCCCTTGATCATTTTGGAGTACCTAAAATTTCAAGTATAGAAGAGGTTTTTGAGTATGATTTTAAAACAAGAGAGTATTTAAGGAGTTAAAATGAAAATTTTTTTAACAATTTTATTTTTTATAACAAGCATTTTTGCTTTAGATCTAGACTTTAGCGTAGGAGAAAATGGAAAAAGTCTAGATGATAATAATACAGTTTTAATTTTTGGTGGAATTCAAGGTGATGAGCCTGGTGGATTTCATGCGGCAAGTTTGCTTTTGAGTGATTATAATATCACCAAAGGTAAGATTATAGTGGCTCCAAATTTAGCTTTTGATAGCATTATCAAGCGTTCGCGTGGGAATAATGGGGATTTAAACCGTAAATTTGCAAGCATTAGCCCAAAAGATCCTGATTATAAAACCGTGCAACGCATTAAAGAGCTTATTTTACTTCCTGAAGTTAGTATGGTGATCAATCTTCACGATGGTTGGGGTTTTTATAAACCTACTTATATCGATGCGATGCAAAATCCTAAGCGTTGGGGAAATTCAAGCGTGATTGACACAAGTGAAATCAATGCAAGCAAATACCCTGATCTTGAAAATATCGCCACTCAAACCGTAAATAGTGTCAATTCTTCACTTGCTGATCCAAAGCATGCTTATCATCTTAAAAACACCAAAACCCAAGAGCTTGGCGATACGGAAATGCTTAAAGCTTTAACTTATTTTGTGATTTCAAATCACAAAGCCGCTTTTGCAAATGAAGCAAGTAAAAATCTGCCTGTAAATTTAAGAGCTTATTATCATCTTTTGGCAATTGAAAATTATTTAAAAACCGCAGGAATTGAATTTAGCAGAGATTTCGAACTCACTCCGCAAGGAGTTGATAAAGCCATAAATAAAGAGCTTGAAGTAAAACTTTTTGATGATAGAATTTTACTTTCTTTAAAAAATCCAAGAAAGGTTATCAACTATGTGCCTTTTCCGGTAAATAAAGAGTTAAATTATAACACAAGCAATGAACTTACGGCTGTTATCGCAGAAGGAAATTCTTTTTATATCCAATATGGCAATCGTTTTCAAACAAGATTATATCCTGAGTATTTAGAATTTAGCGATGCTTTTAATGAGGTAACTTTTCAAGTTGATGGCAATGAAACCACAGTTCCTTTTGGAACCAAGGTAAAAGTAAAAGAGAATTTTCTTATTCCAAAGATAGCTAATGTGCGCGTAAATATCATAGGCTTTGATCACTCAAAAGATGAAAGTGGTATTTTAGTTCATAAAAAAAATATGCAAACACAATATTCTTTAGATATGGCAGGTAAAATTTATAGAGTGGAATTTTATGAGTTAAGAGGGGCGAATTTGCAACAACTTTTAGAAGCAAATACCAATAGCAAGTTGATCAAAAATGCTAAAAATTTGGATTTAAACACTCTTAAAATGGCAAGATCAAAAGATAAATTCTTAGGTTCTATTTTAGTGGAATTTGAATGAAAAATCTTATCCTAGCTATAGAAAGTTCTTGTGATGATAGTTCTATAGCTATCATTGATAAAAACACCTTAGAATGTAAATTTCATAAAAAAATTTCCCAAGAATTAGATCATAGTATCTATGGGGGAGTGGTGCCTGAACTTGCTGCAAGACTTCATAGCGAGGCTTTACCAAAGATACTTAAGCAATGTAAAGAGTATTTTAAAAATCTTTGTGCCATAGCTGTGACAAATGAACCTGGACTTAGTGTTTCTTTGCTCAGTGGAATTTCTATGGCAAAAACCTTAGCAAGTGCTCTAAATTTACCCTTAATCCCTATAAATCATCTTAAAGGTCATATTTATAGTCTTTTTTTGGAAGAAAAAATTTCTTTAGATATGGGAATTTTGCTTGTTAGTGGTGGGCATACCATGGTGCTTTATCTTAAAGATGATGCAAGCTTAGAGCTTTTAGCAAGCACAAATGATGATAGCTTTGGAGAAAGTTTTGATAAAGTGGCTAAAATGATGAATTTAGGTTATCCTGGTGGGGTCATCATAGAAAATTTAGCAAAAAACGCCAAACTTAAAAATATCTCTTTTAATATACCTTTAAAGTATTCTAAAGAACTTGCTTTCAGTTTTTCAGGGCTTAAAAATGCAGTGCGTTTGGAAATTTTAAAGCATGAAAATTTAAATGAAGACACAAAAGCAGAAATAGCTTATGCCTTTGAAAATACAGCTTGTGATCATATCATGGATAAATTAGAAAAAATTTTTAATCTTTATAAATTTAAAAATTTTGGCGTTGTAGGTGGAGCTAGTGCAAATCTTAACTTGCGTTCGCGTTTGCAAAATTTATGTCAAAAATATAATGCAAATTTAAAACTAGCTCCTTTAAAATTCTGCTCTGATAATGCTTTGATGATAGCAAGAGCTGCGGTTGATGCTTATGAAAAAAAGGAATTTGTAAGCATAGAAGAAGATATTTTAAGCCCTAAAAATAAAAATTTTTCAAGGATATAAATGAAAAAAGCTTTTACCATATTAGAACTTGTTTTTGTGATTGTTATTTTAGGAATTTTAGCCGCTATTGCTTTACCAAAAATGAGTTCAAGTAAGGATGAAGCTGAAGTTAGTAAGTCTTTAAATAACCTTAAAACTTTGATCAACGATATAAGCATTTATACTTTAAAAAATGATCATTTAAGCTCTATAAAAACGATGAGTAATGTAAGCGGGGTTGAAAATGTTGATCTTAGTAATTTTAACGGTATAAAAGAAGTAAATTTTCGCGTAGGTGATGATAAAGAATGCTTAAAACTTGTTTTTATAAATAAAGCTGATTTTATACTCATGGGAATTTCAAGCAATGAAGCAAGTAAAAATGCCATCATTAATGCGGCTAATCAAAGCCATGAAGATTTAGAAAATATAGACTTTATAAGCTCTTCTAGTAACAAAGCTTGCGTGATCTTAAGTAAGAATGAAAATTTTAAAAACCTAGCGAGTAAAACTTATCTTTTAATAGGGGGAATGTAATGATAGTGAGTAAAACTTATGAGATTGACTCTTGTGATGATGTAGAACTTGGTATAAAAAGAGAATCAAAGCTTGAATTTAAGCTTTGGTATGATGATGAAAAAACACCTGAAGCCTTGGTGTTTGTGGTGCAAGGTATGGGCGATGATATATCATCGATCCAATATGTTGGTGATTATATGGTAAGGCAATTTAATACTGCTGTAGTTGGAGTAAATTATCATTGTATTGGTAATCGTCCTCAAACAGGCTCTACTTTTTATTTAGATGATATAGACAAGCTTATTTTAAAAGTAAGTTGTGAAGCTGCGGATATCAAGCTTCCTTATGATGTTGATAAAATTCAAGATTATAAACAAATGAGTGAGATTTTTCATTTTGTAAATAATCAAATAATTGAAGGCAAGCAAAAAGGTAATTTTACACCAAATTATTTTTTAAATTTACATGCGAGTTTGCAACCTGCAAAAAACGAATATCAAAATTTTGGAATCATGCAAGCTCAAGATCTTTTAAATGTCACACTTTACCTTAAAAAACATGCTCCTTTTGATACTATGGGGGGGGGGTATACCAGTTATTATGATAGGTAGTTCTCATGGGGGATATTTAGCACATTTGGCAGCTAAGATTGCACCTTGGTTAGTAGATGGAGTGTTGGATAATTCTGCATACGCTAAGTTTTTATGGAGAGTTGTAGGTTTTGGAAAGGAAATAGATTTTATGCAGTATAGTGAATTTTCTACTTTTGATTTTTTCCATCATATCAATACACACTGTTCGACAAAAACTTTTTGGACAAGTAATTCTTCATCGCCTCGTTTTTTTTCTCCCGCAAGAAGAAAAATTCGAAATCTTTTAGAGGAAGATCATCTTTTAGAACAATCAAAATGTTTGAAAACTTGTTTTGTAAGTTATCATTCATTATATGATGAGTATGTTTCTTTAAAAGAAAAAACTATGCTTTATGAAGAGCTTGAGAAACTTGGCTTTGATGCAACTTTGTGTTCTATTACTAAAGAATCTCAAGTTGATGGAAAATTTATTAAAAACTTAAATCATGGCATGGGAATTCCAGTAAAACTTTTGATTAAAAAAGAACTTCCTTTAATGTTAGAAAAAATAAAACAAAATCTAAAAAAAGATTGCAAAGAAAAATATATCTCTTATCCTTGTGAGGATTTGTTGTATCAATTTAGCGAAAAAGATGACAAAATATTGTTAAAGATAGATAAAATTTAAGGAAAACTTTCATGACCATACTAGAAAAAAACATACAAGCTTTATTAAGTGGGGTAAATGAACCCTTAGGAAATAAACTTTTAAATTTCATACAAAA
>NZ_RYXZ01000009.1:0-88694 GCF_004378845.1 Campylobacter sp. CH278
ATTGCTAATGAATCAGCTATTATTTCTAATACAGTAAGTGATATAGCTAATAATATCTTAGAAGATGTTAAGAAGAAAAGATTTTAAAATATTCAAGCCCAAAGAAAGGGCTTGAATATTAAAAATTATGCTATGATTTTGTATATTTTATAAAGGAAAATATATGAATTTATGGGATAAAAAGGCTAAAACTTACGCAAGATATCAAAACACTTTAAACACTATACAAAAACAAACTTTTGAATATTTACAAAATTTAAAGATTTCCTTTCAAGATAAAAGTATTATAGATATAGGATGTGGAACTGGGGTTTGGACTTTACATTTAGCCAAAGAAGCTAAAGAAATTTTAGCTCTAGATAGTGCAAATGTTATGCTTGAAATTTTACAAGAAGATGCAAAAACTCATGCTATATCAAATGTAAAAACTTTAAATTTAGATTTTGAAAACTTTTATAAAAATAATAACGCAAAATTTGACTTAGCCTTTTTGAGTATGTCTCCTGCTTTACAAAATGAAAAAGACTATAAAGCTTTTTTAAGCTTGGCTTCTAAAAAGGTGTATTTAGGCTGGGCAAGTAGGCGTAAAAGTAGCTTTTTAGATCCTATATTTGAGCATTTTAACACTCATTTTAAAGGTTTTTATGAAAGTGATTTGCAAGGTTTTTTAAATACACAAAATATCCCTTATGAGTGTGAAATTTTTAACGAAACTAGAGTGGTAAAAAGAGACAAACAAAGTGCGATAGAAAATGCTTTGTGGCATTTAAGTATGAATGGTATTAATACAAACAAACAAGAGTTAGAAAGCTTTGTAAAAGATGAAGTAGAAGAGATTATAGAGGCTAAGATAAAACTTTTAATCATTAGCTAGTATATACTAGCTAAGATTGATTTTTGAAATTTCATCTTGTATTTTTAAAGTCTCATTTAAAGTTTGTATGATTAAGGTAAAATGATTATGATCTATGTCTTCTTCTTTGTGGCTTTTTAAGTATTTATCTAGCACAGCATAGCCGCCTATTTTAAACTCATAAATTTCAAGACTTACTTTACTAAAATACAAGCTTTCATTTATGAAAAGTTCTTTTGTGCCTTTGTTGTATTTGATTTTTTGTATTTTGAAATTTTTATTTTTAATGTCTTTAAACAAAGCTTCGCCTACATTAAAATCTAACTCATCATTTTTTAATAAATGTAAATTTACAAGTTTTAAGCCTAGTTTGCTTAAATTTTTAAAAGTATTTTTATCTTTTGTAAAAGGAATTTTTGGAAAATCAATTTTTAAAAAATCAAGATATTTTTCTCTATAAATTTTATGAAAAAGCACAGCATAGATATAGCCTAGTATGTTTTCAGGTAAGAATTTTTCTTTGTAAAGCTCATCTATGAAAGTTCTAAAGCTTTCTTTGAAATTTTCTATTTTTGAGGTGAAATTTTCTTCATTAAAATTCGGATTTTCTTTTTTTAGGAATTTTTTACTTCTAGTTGTAGGGTAAAGATAAAGTGGAAAAATATAAGCACTTGCATTTCCTGTTTCCAAGATATGCAAATCAGTTATATGTTGTGTTATAAAACTATGATTGAATGTTTGTAATGACACAGTTCTATTGCAAATTAATCCTATATTTTCATTTTCTAAAAAATGCTCAAAAATATCATAAACAGGACGAGCCATAAACCCGCAATTTTTACCAGTATAACAAGTATATTTAAAATCAAAAGGGCGATAATTAACTTTGTATATAGAATTTTCAAATATTATGTTTTTAATGTCTCTTATAGCCCATTCAAGTTTCCAGCCACCGCTATCTTCACCAATATCATAAATTTTATATAACTCATCTTTAGTTTTTGTATTAAAGTCTTTAAGTAGTTGCATTAGATTTTCTTTTTTATTATGAAAAACTATATTATCTCTTTTTGAGCAAATTCCTACACCTGATACCATAAACATATCTTTTACACTTATGCCTTTGTTGTATTCTTCTAATAAATCATTATTTTGTGGTAAAAAAAGATAAAAAGGCTCGTTGTTTTTCACCAAAGTCCATTTTATAGAATTTAAGTCATTTTCATATAAAAATTCGTATTTATCTTTTCTTTTGCCGTATAAATCATGATAATAAATGTTTGTATTTTTAGCTTTTGAATTTTGTTTTATAAAGATATTTATACTCACACCTTGCATGATATCAAAGACATTATCATCTTTGCTTCCATCAGGAGCTTTTTCTTTTTTTCTAGTATCTCCGTGTAAATTAAGTATATAAATTTTATCAAAGCTTTGCATTAAAGAATATCTCATACCTCTAAAGGTAGGATTATCTAAAAAGCTATTATTTGAAATAAAAGCAAAAATTCCACTTTCTTGAGAGTCTATTTTGCTTTGGGCAAAGCGTATAAATTTTACATAATCATCTAAAAGCCATTTTGGATTTTTTTCATTTTCTAGTTTGTGTTTTTCATATATTGCTTTAAAAGTGTTTGTATTTTGCTTAGTTTTTTCTTGAAAATATAAATTTATATATTTTTTTTGTTCTTTGCTAAGATTTGCTTTGCTTGGTTCTAAACCATAGCTTATTTTGATCTCATCTTCGTATAAGCCTTTGTTGCTACTTGCTCCACTATAAGGCGGATTGCCTGTGATGATTAGAATTTGTTCTTCTTTTATTTTTTGTGCTTTTTTGAATTCTTTTGTTAGATCAATAAGAGTAAAAAGCGTGTTTTGATCATTTTGTTCTTTGGATATGCTTTTAAAATATAAAGTATTTGTTAGTGCTATTTTAAGACTTTCATCATCGTTTAATGGAGAGTTAAATTCTTCTTTAAAACTTTGAGAAATTTTTAAATATGCTATGGTGTAAGGGGCTATTAAAAATTCAAAACCACAAAATTTATCTATCAAAGCTTTTGGATTATAATTTACGCTATTTTTATTTATAGGTTCTAAGGCTTTTCTAAAAGCTTCAAGTAAAAAAGTCCCAGTGCCAGTGGCAAAATCAAGCAAGGTTATATCTTTGTTTAAAGCTTCGCTTAAGCCTTTTTTGTGATTGAAATCTTGTTTTAAAATTTCATCTATGGCATTTATGATGAAATTTACCACAGGCGCAGGAGTATAATACACTCCCCTTACTTCTCTAAGCTTTGGATCATAACTTGCTAAAAATGTTTCATAAAAGTGCAAATAAGGATCTTTGTGAGTAGATAAAATATCGCGATCAAATAGATCTTTTTCACTAGTTTTGTTTAGTTCTTTTATAATACTTGTAATGTCTATGTGATTTATAATGTTTATAATTTCTTCCAAAAGCCATTTTATATTTTCTAAATTTTCAAAACTATCATCTAAAAATCCACTCATAGAACGAATCAATGGAAATGATTTTGGTATGAATTTTTTGGCATTATTTAGATCTATTTCTTTTGTAGTGTTGTTATTTAATTTTGCTAAAAATAAACTATAAGTTAGAGTTTGTGCAAAAGAATCACAAAATTCTTCATAATGTAATTCTTTATAAAGTGTTTCTTTGAAGGTGTTAAATAAACTTATTAAAGTTTCATTTTTGCTTGATAATAAAAGTTCATCTTTTAAAATTCTTGTTCTTAAGCTTAAGTGATGTGCAAATTCCAAAGCTGAATTTATAGAATTTGGAATTTTAGAAAAAAATATGCTAAAAAGTTCGTTTAACTCTTGTGTTTTAGTATCTAGTAAAGATTGATTTTTAATAACGCTTTTTATCTCATCAAGAGAGCAGATTTTTACTTCTTTGCAAACTATCACTTCATTTTTCTCATTTAAGCTTAATAATATAAATCTTAAATAATCAGTAAGAATGATATTTGGACTTAATTTTGTGTATTTTAAAATTTGATCGCTTTTTATTATGTTGTCAAGATTTGCATTTACTCTTTTATTTTCAATATAACCTAAAGTTAAAAAATCTTTTGTAATCAAAAAATCCGGAGCGCCTCTACCTTCTTTGTCGTTATTTGGTTCTTGTTTTATGTGTATTTTGTTTTGTTTATCTTGATTTTCTTTTATGGCTTGTAATAAATTTTGCAAAGCTGTTCTATGGGTATGTTCTTTATCGTTTGTAGAAATATCTTTTATATTTTCTAAATAAGTTTTTAGCATTTCATGCCTTTTTAACTTGAAAATTTAAAGTTTTTCCTGCCATAAAAGGCACTACATCGACGTATTTTTGCGGAATTTGCCATTCTTGTTTTTCTAAGATGACGATTTTATCTTTTTCAAATTTAAGAGCGTGAATTTTACAAGCATTATCTGAAATAAATTTTTGTAAATTTGCTTCATTTGAATGTTTTTCAAAAAGTTCAACTAATACAGGTAAAATCACCGGTGCGCTAAAAACCCCAGCCGCACAACCACAACATTCTTTAGTGTGCAATGGATGGGGAGCACTATCGCTTCCAAACATAGCCTTTTCATAGCCACTAAAAGCAAGCTCACATAAAGCGTCTTTATCTTCATAGCGTTTTGCAATAGGCTTGCAAAATAAATGTGGATCCATCTTACCACCCACTACATCATCAAGCGTTATCATCAAATGATGCAAAGTGATAGTTGCGTATAAATTTTCATAATCTTTTAATAAATCACACAAAACCTTAGTGGTAATATGCTCCATTACAATTTTTAATTTTGGAAAGTTTTTAGCTAATTTTTCATATATTTTGGCAAAATTTGCTTCTCTATCCATGACAAAATCATTGGTTTCTCCATGCACAAGTAAGGGTATGTTTAATTCGCTCATAGTATTTAATGTAGGTTTTAACTTTTCTATATCAAAACTTGAAATTCCATTATCTGAGTTGGTAGTGATGCCTGCAGGATAAAGCTTGATAGCAAAAAGCTCGTCTTTAGCTTTTTCTAAAAATTGCTCATCATAGTCTTTGAAAAATAAAGTCATCAAAGGCGTAAAATCTTCATTTTTACATGCTTTTAAAATGCGTTCTTTATAAGCTTTTAATACATCTATTTCAGTAAGTGGGGTGATTAAATTTGGCATGATAACCCCTGCCTTAAAGTCTTTTGCACTAAAAGGAGCTACAAGCTCAAGCATACTTTCATCGCGTAAATGTAAGTGCATATCAAGTGGATTTTTAATTTTCATAATCATCTCCTATATTTTTAGCTGATAAAATCCATTTTTAAGACGCTTAAAAAGCTTTTTTTCTTCTAAAAATTTAAAAGTAGCGATGATAGTGGGCTTGCTTTGGTTTAATTTTTCTTCAAGCTCACTGATTTTAATCATAATAAAACCATTTTCATCAGCATTTTCGCATAAAAATTTTAACAATTCAAAACGCTTTTTTCCCAAAATTTCTTGTATTAAATTTTCAAATTTCATAAGTAAATACTATATAAAATAAAACTCCAAACAAAAAGAGCTAAAAGCACACTAAAAAACACTGCCGCACTCGCACAATCTTTAGCAATTTTTGCCTTTTCATGCCATTCATTTGTAATCAAATCAACACAAGCTTCAATAGCCGAATTTAAAGCCTCGATAATTAAAATAAGCATTAAAACACTTACCAACAATAAATGCTCCAAAAAACTAACTTTTAAGAAAAAACTACAAATTATCGCTGGGATAATAATACAAAGTTCAATTCTAAATGCCGTTTCATTTTTAAATAAAGCAAAAATCCCTTCTAAAGCATATCTTGAGTTATTTAAAAAATGATATTTAGGCTTCATGGATTTGCCTTAAGTTTAGGATTTAATAAATCATATTCTGGCTCATAAACACTTGTTTTTACATCAAAATATCCTAAAAGAGTACTAAAAAGATTATCTTGAGAAAGTTTTAAACCTTTATGCTCTTTAGCTAAATTCATTAATTTTTCATCATTACTCCAAAAAATAGCAGGGATATGGGTTTGATAACTTGGCGCTATAGCATAAGGCATACCATGAAGATAAATACCATTTTCACCCAAACTTTCGCCATGATCTGAAAGATAAAACAAAGAACTTTCATAGCTTTTTTGCTCTTTCAATAGTTTTATAATCTCACTTAAAAGATAATCTGTATAAAGTAAAGTATTGTCATAAGTGTTGATTAAAGCCTCGCTATCACATTTTGAAAGCTCATTAGTATCACAAGTTGGAGTGAATTTTTTAAATTCGCTTGGATAGCGTTTATAATAAGTTGGCCCATGAGAACCTTGCAAATGAAGAACTATTATATTTTGATCACTTAAATGATTTAATTTTTCTTTAAAAGGAGCGAGTAAATTTTCATCCAAATCACTAGAAAGTTTTTGACTTTGTCCAAGTCTATCACAAACTCCTTTGCAGCCACCTGAGTTGTTATCTATCCAAATGGTATTAACTCCACTTTTATGGAGTACATCCATCGCATTTTCTTGAAATTCTGAACTTGAATAATTTTCACGCTTAGAAATAGAAAACATACAAGGTAAACTTACCGCTGTTGCTGTTCCACATGATGAAAAATTATCAAAAAAAACTACATTATCTTTTTTGGTATAAAAATTGGTATCATTTTTAGCATATCCACCCAAAGAGTAATTTGCCGCTCTAGCAGTTTCACCCACTACCAAAACTAAAAGTTTTTTAGTGTGATTGTTTTCTCTATAAGCATCATTAGCTATAGTTTTAAATTCTGGCTTGACGCTATACTCTTTTTCTAAAAAACGAAATAAAGAATAAATTGGATAAAAAGGCGCATTATGAAATCTGATTTCATTATGAGATCTATAAAAAGGTATAAAGGTTTTAGTCAGTGGTATAAAAATTGCTAAAGCCACAGACAAACTTATTAGAATACTAAAAAATTTAATTTTAAGATGTATTTTAAAAGAGTTATAAATAATTTTTGTCTTTACAATTAAAATTATAACCACAAGCATAAGACAAAGAGTTAAAATAAGTTTTAAATTTAACAAATCTCTAACTTCTTTCATATCAGTGGCAAAAACATTACGAATCATATCAGCATCAATTATAGTCCCATAAAAATAACTAAAATAAAGACTGATAAAAGAAATGCTAATAAATATAATCGATAAAATTTTACTTAAAAATCTAACATATATTAAAGAAAAAATTGCTAAAAGTGTAAAGAAATAAATCCCAAAAAAAGCTAAATTTAGCCAAAAATCAGATAAAATATTACAAACATAACCAAAGAGTTTAAAATTTAAAATTGTAATTAAAATAGTATTTAAAACAATAAATTTAAACCATGTAATTTTTAACATTAAAAACCTTAATAAAAATAATAAAAATTAATTTTAAAAAAAACTTATTAATAACTTGTAAAGAATTAAATTTTTATGTTATGATTTACACTTTTAATGAAAATTTTAAGGAAAATAATGAAACTACTTTCATGGAATGTCAATGGCTTAAGAGCTATTTGTGATAAAAATGCACTTGATTGGATAGCACAAGAAAAAATTGATTTTATAGGTTTTCAAGAAATCAAAGCACATGAAGATAAATTTCCTAAAAAAATTTATGAATATCCTTTTAAACACATGTATTTTAATTCTGCTAAAAGAGCGGGATATTCTGGGGTAATGAGTCTTTGTAATTTTGATAGCGAAGTAAAAAAATGTGAATTTTTTGATGATGAAGAAGGCAGAGTTTTAGAACATCGCTTTAAAAATATCGCACTTTTTAATATCTATTTTCCAAATGGTCAAAAAGATGAAGAGCGTTTAAATTTTAAGATGAAATTTTATGCAGATTTTTTAGTATATTTGGATAAGCTTTTAAAGGAGGGATTTGAAATTATCATTTGCGGTGATGTCAATACCGCTCATAAAGAAATCGATCTTACCCACCCAAAAGCCAATGCTAACACTTCAGGTTTTTTACCTATAGAAAGAGCTTGGATTGATGATTTGCTAAAACTTGGTTTTATAGATACTTTTAGAGAAATTAATGGTGAAATCAAAGAAAAATACTCGTGGTGGAGCTATAGAATGAAAGCAAGAGAAAGAAATGTAGGCTGGAGGATTGATTATTTTTTCATTTCAAAGGGTTTAAAAGATAAACTTAAAAACGCTTTCATAAGAGATGATATTTTTGGCTCTGATCACGCACCTGTAGGTATAGAAATAGATATTTAATATCCCAAAAATGGGATATTATTTTTTAACGAATTTTTTTGCTTTTTCCCAAAGTCTTACACCGAGCTTTTTAGCTTTTTTGGAATTTAAATCTTTGTATTTTTCACTAGCAATTTTTTCTAATTCAAAAATTTCTTGTTTAAAACGATTTAATTTTCTTTGAGTAAGTTTGTTAAAATCATTAATCTTTGGATTTTTCTTAATATCATTTAAAACTAATATTAGTTGCTCTCTACTTTCACCTGCAAGACGTCTAAATTTAGCAAAAAGATTATCAAGCTCATGTTCTAGCAAATTCTCAACTATACTCTTACAAGGATCATTTTGCAATTGAATCTCTTTTTTTAAAAGAGCAATAAAATCATCTTCTATACCTATTAGTTCTTTGCTTTTTAAACTAACATCTTCTTCAAAATTTGCATAAGTTAATGAAGCTTTAAATTTTTCCATTGCCAAAACAATACCATCTCTTGTGCCTTTAATCACACCTAAGCAAAGATCTTTTGCATAAGCCATAGATTCATTGGCTATTTCAAAAGCAGTATTTAAAATAATACTTGAAATTTTTAAAATTCTTTCTTTTTCAAAATGAGCTTCACAAATGGCATTATATACGAGATTTTTAGCTATTTCACTACTTGTAAGTTCTATATCTTCAGCCTTTTCTAATGTAGTTAAAAAAGCACTTTCAGCGGTTTCTTTTAAGATTCCAAGCATTTCTATATCAAATAAAATAGCATCATTTAAACCACCACTAAATTCATCGCAAAAAGAACATTCTTGTAAAATATTCTCGAATTCAAAAAAATTATCGCTGATTTGATTTTTAATCAAATTCTTTTGATTTTCAATCTGTTTGTTTAATAATTCAGCTTCGCTAATATACTCATAAAGCGAATTTTGAGCATCTACAATACTCGCCTTAACCAAAGCTTTGATAACCTTTGTAACATTTTCATCATCAAAAAAATCAAGTTTTTTCAAAATAGTTAAAAATTCAACCAAAAGAGAATTTAAAACTTTTTTTGTTTCATGAGGATTATGCGAAATTTGCTTATATGCAAGATTAAAACTCAAGTCTTCAAGTAAATCACTTGCTTCATCTTTACTGAGATTTGATAAAGAATTTTCAAAAATAATTAAAGTATTTTTCATTTTTCCTTCTTTCTTAAAGTACAAATTTTGCTTTAGCTTTTAATTTATCAAATATATCCAAACGATCTTTTTTGCTATCAACATAAACATTTAATAAATAACTTTGATATTTTCCACTCGCACTTGAATTCGAATGTTCAAATTTATATTCTCTTTGGCCTAAAATTTCTTGAAAAATTTCACTTGCCCTAACATGCACCTCAAAAATCACCTTATAATCCCAAAAAGTAGGATAATTGATCTGGGGTTCTTTTTTAAGATCGCACAAATTTACCACTTTTGCCTCCTTCTTTGCTTTCAAGCACTATATCCGTAATCCTCATTGATTTATCTATAGCCTTAATCATATCATATATAGTTAAAAGTCCTATACTAACCCCACTTAAAGCTTCCATTTCAACCCCTGTTTTACCTTCACACTTAACTGTTACAATAAGCTTAAATGCACATTCTTTAACAAATTCCATAATATCAGTTTCGACTTTAGAAAGCATTAAAGGATGGCACATAGGAATAATTTCACTTGTTTTTTTAGCCCCCATTATAGCCGCAATAATAGCTGTTTGAAGAACAGGACCTTTTTTTGCGGTATTGTTTTTAATTACATCAAAAGCTTCTTGACTCATATATATCATACCACTAGCTGTGGCTATTCTTGAAGTAATATTTTTATCGCTTACATCTACCATTTTAGGATGATTTTTTTCATCTAAATGACTTAATTTCATAAATTCACCTTTTAAAAAATTATAAAAATTATAGCAAAACCAAACAAATTTAAGATAAAATAAGCTTTGTATTTTTATTTAAGGAGAAAACAATGGCTTATGAAGATGAAGAAGATTTAAATTACGATGATTATGAAAACGAAGATGAAGAATATCCACAAAATCATCATAAAAATTATAATTACGATGATGATGATTATGAATACGATGATGATAACAATGATGATGATTTTTATGAGATGGATTAAGAATGAGCAAAACCCTTAATCAAAAAGATATAAAAGTTTTAGGACTTTCATCATTAGGTGGAACTTTAGAATTTTATGATTTTATTATTTTTGTATTTTTTGCAAATTATATTTCAACAAACTTTTTTCCAAAAGATTTAAGTAGTTTTTGGCAAATGTTTAATACTTATGGAATATTTGCGGCTGGATATTTAGCGCGTCCCTTGGGAGGTGTGATACTGGCGCATTTTGGAGATAAATTTGGACGCAAAAGAATGTTTATGATTAGTATTTTGTTAATGGTTATTCCAACTTTTACTCTAGCTTTTATTCCAAATTACGAAAGCATAGGTTTTCTTTGTATTGTGCTTTTAGTTTTTATACGCATTTGTCAAGGCATTGCTATAGGTGGAGAACTTCCTGGAGCTTGGGTTTTTGTATACGAACACGCACCACAAGGTCAAAAAAGAACTTATTTGGGAATTTTAACCGCTTCGGTTGTAGGTGGAATTTTATTAGGTAGTTTAGTTTTTTTAATTATGAATAAAATTTATACCCAAGAAGAACTTCATGAATGGGCTTGGAGAATTCCATTCTTTTTAGGTGGAATTTTCGGGATTATTTCTGCTTATTTGAGAAAATTTTTAAGAGAAACTCCTGTTTTTGAACAAATGAAAAAAGACAAGGCTTTAGAAAAATTTCCTTTAAAAGAAGTGTTTAAAAAAGCTAAAATGGGAATTGTTCTTTCTATGATGATTACTTGGGTTTTGACAGGTTGCATTGTTGTAATGATTTTGCTTATGCCTAGCTATATGGCAAAAATACTTCAAATTAACACTTCTATACAAGCCTATCTTCAAATAGGTGGAATTTTACTTATTTGCCTAGGGTGTATTATAAGTGGAATTTTAGCGGATAAAATAGGCATTATCAAATCTTGTGTATTTTTTAGTGTTTTTTTTGGAATTGTAAGCTTGCTTTATTTTAATACTCTATATAGACAAAATGCTGATTTTAACCTAGTAGCTTGCTTATATTTACTTGTATGTTTTTTTAGCGGAGTGATGAATTTTTGCCCTTTAATAATGAGTGAAGTATTTGATGCAAAAATTAAATTTTCAGGACTTTCTTTTTCATATAATATTGCTTATGCTATAGCTGGAGGTTTAACTCCGCAACTTGCTTTTTTCTTGCATAGTTTTGCCTTAGATAATTTAAGTAATTTTTGGCGTTTTTCTTTGGGGATTTATGTTTTCTTTTTGGCTATTATAGCTTTGCTATGTGCATTTATTTTTTCTTATCTTAATAATACCCAACGCACATACTCTCAGTGATTTTAATACGCTTTTCAAAAGGAGCTGGGCTAAAAAAATGGCATTTTTCTATATAAATATGCTGATGATAATTTAGCCCTAAAAAATCATAAAATTTTTTTAGATTAACAAATTTAATCCCACAAATCTCCTTAAGCTCTAAAAGTTTGTAAATAGAAGAATTATTTTTTTCCACTAAATGAGAGGGGGCTAATCCAGTAAAAGAACAAAAAGCACTTGCCAATACAAAACCATTTAAACCACTACATTGCCTTAAAGCTTGCTGATGTTTTTCTAAAATGCAATTTCTATGCAAAAATATAATTCTTGTTCCTTGATATCTACCTATTTCTACATTTTTCCAAAATTTATAAGCATTTTTTGAAATTCCAGCAAAACGATGAAATTCGGCGTTTAAAATATAGTGATCTAAAAATTCATTAGGAGGTAAGATTAAACTTTTCATCACTATAATTTAGAGCCTTAAAAAGGCTCTTTAATCTTCTTTGTTTAAATTTTCCTTAGCTTTGCTAGGAAGCTTAGATAAAAGATTGTTTAAATCAAAATTAATTCCTTGAGTTTTTGCCTCTTCAAGTAAAGCAACTGCAGCTTTTGCGTTAAATGGAGAAGAGCCATCATGCGGAGCAAAAAGATGATCTGTTATTGCTAAAGCATAAGCGGATTTTTTCACTTCTTCACGAGCAGCATGAGGAGTGCGAACAAAACATATACTTTCAATCAAAACATCATCAAAATTCCAACGATGTAACAAAAATCCCAAGAAAGAAATATGATCTACGCCTAAAAATTCATTCTCCGCTAAAGCAAGATTTTCATTTTTATTTAAAAAAGCTAAAAAATCCTTATCCTTATGATTTTGTATAAGAAAATTTGAAAAAATAACAATACCAAGCCTTAAAAGCATTGCACAAGGAACTAAAAGATGAGAAAGTTTTTTATCTTCATCATTAAGCCAATTTGTAATAAAAGTTGCCTCTTCATTGCACGTTTTTAAAAAATTTTGAGTATTTAAACCATAAGGTGAAACATCTATTTTAAAATTATCTCTAATGGAATCAGCTGTAACTATATTGATGATATTACCAACGCCTAATAAAGTAATCACTTGATTTATGGTTGTAATTTCTCTTGTAAAACCATAATAAGGAGAATTTGCTAATTGCAAAAGCTTAGCCGTCATCAACGGATCGCTTGAAATGATTTCAGTAACTTTCATGGTTTCTATATTTGAATTAGCCTCGCTGACATATTTTCTTAACTTACTTACAGTATCAGGTAAAGGTGGCAATACTTCAACGCTTTTTAATAAAAGCTCATTCATATCCATTATTCATCCTTTAGGGTAACAAATTTTTGATACTTAGATTATAACTTATTTTTGTATATATTTTTCTAAGTTTTTTATAAAAATTTAAATAAAAAAAAATATAATTCTCCATATTCTGTAAGTTTATTTTTATAAGGAGTATTTTAATGCTTTTTTATAGCAAAAAATCTAACAATATTCAAACTTATCCATCTATGTTAAGCCTTTATATTACACAAAGCGAAATTCAAGAGAAATTAAAAAATCTTGAAATAAAACCTAAATTAGTACTTGGTTATATTATGCCCGATATGGATTTTAACTCTACTAGTCTTTTGATTAAAGAAACTTTAAATAATGATTGTTATGTAGTTTTAGCTAGTTCTTGTGGGCTTTTATGCAGCAAAAATACCAGTCAATTCTACGGAAATGGTATACAAGGAGAAGGCATAGTCTTGCAAATTTTTTCTGAGGATATGATTGAAAATGTGCATGTTGCAAGCATTAATTTAGGAATGAAAATTCAAAATACTAATGAACAAATCGCTTTTATTAAAAAAGAAATTCAAAATATTTCTATACCTTTTAGAATAGATTACAAAAATACCATAGCTTATACACTTATTGATGGATTAAGTGCAAGTGAAAGTTTTTTTATGGAAGCACTTTATAATGCAGAACAACTACCTTGTCTTTATATAGGTGGTAGTGCAGGAGGCAAGCTTGATTTTAAAAATACTTATATTTTCAATAATGATAAAGTCATTCAAGGTAGTGCGGTAGTAACCTATATAAAGTTAAAACCAAACTACCATTTTGGCATATTTAAATCTCAAAATTTTGAAGAAACAAATTACAAATTTACAGTGCTTTCAGCCGATGTTAAAAATAGAACAGTAAGTTTATTTTTAGATAAAAGCGGTAAAAATTCTATCAAGGCTATAGATGCTTTATGTAATTTTTTCCATTGTAAGGAAAATGAACTTGAAGTTAAAATGCAAGATTATACTTTTGGAATTAAAATTAATGGCGAATTTTATGTGCGTTCAGTATCTAAACTTGATTTTGAAAGTAAAAATATTTCTTTTTATTGCGATATTGAAAATGCTGAAGAGCTTATTTTATTAAAAAAAATCGATTTTCTTAAAGCAACTACGAAAGATTATGAAAAATTTGCCCTTCATAAACCTAAACCGATAGGAGCTATATTTAATGACTGTATACTAAGAAGGCTTAATAATAGTGATAAAATTAATGAACTAAATTTATTTAATGATATGAATGTTGTTGGTTTTTCAACCTTTGGAGAGCTTTTGGGAGTGAATATTAATCAAACTCTAAGTGCTATTTTCTTTTACAAAACAGATGAAAACTTTAAAGATGAATATATAGAAAGTTTTATACAAAGATACAGTTGTTTCAAAGCATATTTCTTGCAAAGAAAAATTAAACGTTTAGAACTTATAAATAATATTAGCAATTTAATGATAGAACAGCTTAAAATTAGCATTCCTGTCATTTCAAATGTTTCTCATACTCTTAGAAATATTTCACAAGATTTTAAGATTGTGCAAGATAGTCTTAATCATATGGATAATAATTTTAACACCTTTACAGCATCCCTTTCTCAAAGTCTTCAAGAAGGAAGTGATCGTATGAACCTTGAAAAAGATATATCTCAACTTTTGGAAAATATTACCAACTTAAGTAAAATTTTTGAAATTATTTCAGACATTGCCGATCAAACTAATCTTTTAGCTCTCAATGCAGCTATAGAAGCAGCTAGAGCAGGTGAATACGGAAGGGGGTTTGCGGTTGTAGCAGATGAAGTTAGAAAACTTGCTGAAAGAACTCAATTAAGCCTAAAAGAAACTGAAGTTTCAGTAAAAGCGGTAACTCAAACCATAGGGGTTATAGAAAAAAACACTCAAAATACTAGCAAAGATATGCTTGAAATTTCTAATCACTCGAATGAAATTTCTAAACTTATTTCAAATCTTGTAGCAAGCGGAAGTACAATTTCAAAAGATTTGAGCGATAAAGGACAAATAGGAGAAATGTTAGATGAAGAGCTTCAAAAGATCAAACATTACGAAGATATATTATCTATATTAAAAAATAAGAGAGTTTAAGTTAAAACTCTCATAAAGCATTTTTTGCAATTCTTGTTATTTTTGCAAAAGCAGCGGCATCATTCATAGCTAAATCTGCTAAAATTTTTCTATCAAGTTCAATACCTGCTTTTTTAAGACCATTGATAAATCTTGAATAACTTAAATCATTAAGTCTGCAAGCAGCATTGATACGCACAATCCAAAGACGACGGAAGTCTCTTTTTTTACGGCGTCTATCGCGATAAGCATAAACTAGACTTCTTTCTAATTGTTCTTTTGCTTTTCTAAAATGCTTGCGGCGTCCACTATAAAAACCACGCGCTAATTTTAAAATTTTTTTGTGTCTGCGGCGTCTAACAACACCTGTTTTTACTCTTGCCATTTTTATTTCCTTTCATAAAGTGGCGTCCAAATTTGGAGCTTGCCCTTGAAATTTTATCTCAGAGGGGAGTTTGAATGACTTTTAGTCAAAAACTTAAATTCCTAGCATTTTTTCAACAGCTTTTACATTTGTGCTATGCACATATTTAGCTGTGCGAAGATCACGCATTCTTTTTGCAGGTTTTTTAGTCAAAATATGACTTCTAAAAGCTGAGCCTCTTTTGATTTTATTTTTACCTACTTTGAAGCGTTTAACTGCGCTTTTAACGCTTTTCATCTTTGGCATACGCTTTCCTTATTTAGATAAATTTTTATTTTTCAAATTAAAAGAAAAGCTAAATACTATCAAATTTTTTCTAATTTTTGACTGAATTTAATTTTTAAAAAACTTGGCACACCTTTTGCTTATAAAAAATCAGCAATATTTTGGAAAGATTTAAAATGACTATAAATTCGGCAAATCCATATCAAAATTTAACCTTATCTAATCCTTTGCAGAATAGCTCTGCTCTAAATTTGATTAAAGATAGCAAAGCTTTGGATCAAGAAGGAAATGAAAATAGCTTAGAACAATTAAGTTATATTTTTAATAATACCACTTATGCTAGTGAATTTGGATTTAGAATCAATGAAGAAGGTTTTTTTGATAAAGATTTAAATAAAATTGCAAATATACCAGAATCTTATGATATCAACATTAAAAGTGTTAGAAGCATAGCAAAAGAACTCGCAAAACAAGATGAAAATTTAAACTATAATAAAATTGATCTACCTTATCTTTTAAATAGCTATCATAGTTCATTAAAATCTATAAATTCAGAATTTTTACAAGATGATAATGCTTATTTAAGTCGCGATCTTATTTCAAAACTATCATCAGGTTTTTCAACAGATAATGGAGAATTTTTAGGCCAAATTTCAAGAATTTACAACAATCAAGAAGAAATTGATTTGTCATTAAGCAATATCACAAATTTAAATACTTTAATGCTAGATAATAAAATAACTAATTTTCATTTTGATAAAGCCATAGAAAATACTTCTTCTAATGAAATTTTAAAACCTTATTTAACTAAAAATGCAGAAGTATCAAAATCTGGTCTTTTAATGAATTTTATCTACCATGATATAAAAACTCAAAACGAAAAAGAATTTAACTTTTTTATGAAACCTGCCACTTTAGAACTAAGCTCTCATCAAAATTTACAAAAAATTCTCAAGGGCGAAACAGATATAGAAGATTACATCAAAAAAGAAAATGAAAAAAAGATGAGTTTTGATCTTTATCTTTATGTTAATGGCGTAGATAAAAAAACAAGCACTCAAGACAAACTATCTGTATTTTTTCAACAATATATTAACTACCAAAAAGATATGGATTTAAGAGAATTTGCAAATTCAAGTTCAATATTTCAAATTTATATCGATCAAAATCGTAATGATTTTGATGCTCTTAAAAAACAATATCAAAACCAAAGTCAAGATACGCAAAGATTAGAAGAAGCAAATCAACTACGTTCTAGCTCTATAGAAAATTTTTTAGATCGTCGTCAAAAACAAGCAAATATAAATAAAATTTTAAACTCTTATATGTCTGTGATGGTTTAAAATAATTTTTTAAAAAATATATAAATTATAAATACTTTAATAATAATTTTTATATAATTAATTAATAAAATTTTAAGTATTATAGCATTATAATCCGCTCTCGAAAAATATAAATATAAAAGTACTCAAAACCATGACTTAATTATTTCGATGAATAATGATCTTTTAGATCATCAACATAAAGAACTTTTTGAAATTTCTAAAAAACTCTCTTTAATGAACCAACGTCATGTTGGAACAAAAGAGTTAAAAATTGTCTTAAGAGAGTTGTTGATAATGATCAATAGACATTTTTCAGATGAAGAAGCCTTTATGAGAGAAATAGAATATCCTTATATCAACCATCATACAAGAATTCATAGAAAAATTATCTTAGAAATTGAAGAAATTATCATCAGTGAAGCTAAATTTGTAAATATAATGACCGAAAAATTAAATCTCGTTGTTCAAGATTTTATCTTTAAACATACAACCAAAGAAGATTCAAAAATAGTAAAGTATTACGAAGAAAAATTTAAGAAATAGTATTTCTCATTTTTGCTATATAAAATTCACAAAATATTTCACTTTAAAATTTTACTTTAGCATTTTATTTTTGTTATAATTTTTAACCTAATTTTTATAAATTTTTGTTATTATCCGTTTTCAAATAAAGATAAAAAATATCCTAATTAAAATTAAGGATAAATTAAGGATTTTAAAGTGAAAGTATATTTAGATAACAACGCAACGACAATGCTTGATCCTAATGCTTATGAGTTGATGCTACCTTTTTTAAAGGATATGTATGGAAATCCAAATAGCCTTCATCAATATGGTAGCGCAACACATCCTGCCTTAAGAGAAGCTTTGGATAAACTTTATGCAGGACTTGGAGCAAATGACCTAGATGACATAGTTGTAACCTCCTGTGCGACAGAAAGCATTAACTGGGTGCTTAAGGGTGTGTATTTTGATCATATTTTAGATAAAGAACGCAATGAAGTGATTATTTCTAGCGTAGAACACCCTGCTGTTACTGCTGCTGCTTATTTTTTAAAAAATCTTGGAGTAAAAGTTATAGAACTTCCTGTAAATGAAGAAGGGGTTTCTACTGTAGAAGATTTGCGTAAAGTGATTAGCGATAAAACAGCACTTGTAAGTGTTATGTGGGCAAATAATGAAACAGGTATGATTTTTGATATTAAAGCGATGGCAGAACTTGCGCATGAATTTGGTGCTCTTTTTCATACAGATGCTACTCAAGCAGTAGGTAAAATAAAGGTTAATTTAACTCAAGTAGGAGTTGATTTTGCTTCATTTTCAGCACATAAATTTCATGGACCAAAGGGCGTGGGTGGACTTTTTATAAAAAAAGGACTTAAACTTACTCCACTTTTACACGGTGGAGAACACATGGGTGGTCGTAGAAGTGGGACTTTAAATGTACCTTACATAGTGGCTATGGGCGAGGCTTTGCGTATTGCAAATACTATGCTTGATTTTGAAGATTCTCATATACGCCGTTTAAGAGATAAACTAGAAGATCAAATTTTAGCCTTGCCTGATACAACAGTGGTTGGAAAAAGGGAACACCGTGTGCCTAATACAATCTTAGCAAGTATTAAAGGTGTTGAAGGCGAAGCAATGCTTTGGGATTTAAATAAAAATGGTATAGCTGCAAGTACGGGCTCAGCCTGTGCAAGTGAAGCTTTAGAAAGCAATCCTATTATGGAAGCTATCGGTGCGGAGCATGATTTAGCGCATACAGCTTTAAGGCTTTCTTTGTCACGTTTTAACACTGAAGAAGAAATTGATTATGCAGCAAAACAAATTAAAAATGCAACACAGAGATTAAGAGCAATTTCTTGTACTTATGCTTATAATCCAAATAATTACAAATAAGGATGAAAAATGGGAAAAAATAGTTTAATTGGTGGATCCATTTGGGATGAGTATTCACAAAAAGTTCAAGATAGAATGAATAATCCTCAACATATGGGAGAATTTAGTGAAGAAGACGCTAAAGCACGCAATGCAAAATTGATCGTAGCTGATTTTGGTGCAGAAAGTTGTGGCGATGCAGTAAGACTTTTTTGGCTTGTAGATGAAAAAACTGATAAAATTATCGATGCAAAATTTAAAAGTTTTGGTTGTGGTACAGCTATAGCAAGTAGTGATACTATGGTGGATCTTTGTATAGGAAAAACTGTAGATGAAGCAGTAAAAATCACAAATTTAGATGTGGAATTTGCTATGCGTGATAATCCAGAAACTCCAGCTGTTCCACCTCAAAAAATGCACTGTTCGGTTATGGCTTATGATGTAATCAAACAAGCAGCAGCGCATTATAAAGGTATAAGTCCTGAAGATTTTGAAGATCAAATTATAGTTTGCGAGTGTGCTAGGGTAAGTCTTGGAACTATTAAAGAAGTGATTAAACTTAATGATTTGCATAGCGTAGAAGAAATCACACAATATACTAAAGCGGGTGCTTTTTGTAAATCCTGTATCAAACCAGGCGGACATGAAAAAAGAGATTATTACCTTGTAGATATTTTAGCTGAAACTAGAGCTGAAATAGATAGAGAAAAACTCAAAAATACAATGAAAAGTGATGTGGCTTTTGATGAAATGACCGTAGTGGGACAATTAAAAGCAGTTGAAAGTGTTTTAGATGCTGAAATTCGCCCTATGCTTCATAATGATGGTGGAGATTTGGAAGTGATTGATATACAAAAGGCTGAAGGTGCAGCAATTGATGTTTATATTCGTTATCTTGGTGCTTGTAGTGGTTGTTCTAGTGGAAGTGGTGCAACACTTTATGCTATTGAAACAATTTTACAAGAAGAATTAAGTCCAAATATACGCGTTATGCCAGTTTAAAAAAATAGCAAGATAAAATCTTGCTATTTTATAGCTTTTGCTTGCAAATCAAGGGGTGGTAAATTTTCTATATAAATACTACGACTTGGGAAAGCAAAGGTTAAACCATTTTTTTCAATTATACGCATAAACTCAAGCATTAAACTTTGTCTAGCTTCTCTAAAATCTTTTCCGCCTATTTCTTTGGTATAAAAATAAAGCTCTATATTAATACTACTATCTGCAAATTCACTTAAAGCCACATAACAAGCATTTTTATAGCCTTCTAAATCATTAATAGATACAAGATTTTGACGATATTTTGTTGTATGATCGCCATATTTTAATGCACTATCCTCATCGTGAGCTACTAAATCACTTGTATGCAAAAATTCTCTTAGATCTTTTACGCATTGTTCTAGTTTTTCAGGAGTAGCATCATAACCAACACCCAAATACATTCTAACATGGCGACCCATGCGTCTTTTACTCCAATTTTTGATATTAGCTCCCATAATAGTTGAATTTGGTAAAAATACAAGACAATTATCAAAAGTTCTAATGGTAGTTTTTCTAAGTCCTGTTTCAACCACGGTTCCTTCTATGCCTGAAACCTCTACCCAATCTCCTTGATTAAAGCTATTATCAAAAAGTAAGAGTATAGAAGCAAAGAAATTTGCAATGATATCTTTCGCCGCTAAAGCAACAGCTAAACCACCAATTCCCAAAGATGCAATAATAGCCGAAATATTAAAACCAAGTTGAGCAAGAATATATAATAAAGCTATGATAATAATGACAAAATATAAAATTTTAATAATTAAATTTACAACTTCTTTTTTTCCACTTTTTTGAGCAAGTTTAGAAACCAATACCACGCCATAACCATCAAGCATTCTTAAAATAAGCCATGCAATTAAAACTGCATAAACTATATGAAAAAAATTACTTAAATTTACACTCAAAGGTGCAGGATAAGTTGCTATAGTAAGACAAAGAGAAATAGCATAGACAATCAACAAGAAACCTACGGGTTTTTTAATATTCTCAATAAAAATGACTTTAATATCATCTACATCATTTTTATTTCTATAAAAAAGCTGAACAAGGAAAAAATATACTATATTTGCAAAAAAACGTCTTAAAGATATAAAAAATACTAAAACCAAAGCAGAAATTACTATTTTTCCGATATTAACAAAACTTACCCCAATTGTCTCATTTATACGATCTATCCAAACTTGAAGCTCGAGTAATGAAAAAATATAATTACTTTCAAGCAAATCTGCATTTGAGCGTAAATACTTAAGAATTTCAGAATAAGAATCTACAGCATTACTGATATATCTTTCTTTTAGGGTAATTTTTTCCAATTCTTCTGGATTTGTAATTTTGCTTTTAAAACTATCTAAATTAACATTAGAAGAATTTTGTAAATTTTCCATTGCCTTATCAACAGTAGCAATCAAATCTTCACTGCTTGCTGTATTTTTAAAAAGTTTTTCCACTTCAAACAAAGAAGAATAAAAACTTTCCACAATATTAAAATAAACTAGATTAAGAGTGGCATCTGTATAAATATAAGGCTTATTAATATTCTTTTTTTGAACATCTAGTAATTTTTCTTTTGCTTTTAAAAATCTAGCCACTGCCTCTTCATTAATCTTTTGTCCTACTATCATATCGGGTATTTTTGCTAAAATAGTCTTTTTGTCTTTTTCAAATTCACTTAAAATACCATTAAAAGTGCTTGAATTTTCATCATTGTTTTTCTTAAATTCTTTAATTTGATTGTTAAGATCAACATATTTTTCAACTAAAGCATAAATTCCTTCATCCTCTTTACTAATATTTGCATCAATAAATTTAAATTCTTGTGCTCCAAGGTATAAAATAAAAAAACATAAACTAAAAATAATTTTTTTCATTGAACTTTCCTATCCTGTATTAAAGTAAAAATTTTTGCTTTAAAATCATACTCATAAATTTCACCTGTCTCTATAATATAATACCAAGCATGTACTTCTATTTTTCCTTCATCTAAAGCTTCTTGCACGCCTGGATAAGTAAGTATATTTTGCAAAGAATTTACTAAATTTAATTTTTCTGTAAGCCATGAACGCATAGCCAAATCGTCTCTTGCAAAAATCATCACATCTTTTTTTATCGGATCTAACATGGTAAGCCATTTTTTCACGTTAGGAATTTTATTTAACTCTTCATCAGAATAATAAAGAGCATTGCAACCTCCACAATTACTATGGCCACAAACGACGATATTTTTAATATGCAATGAATTTAAAGCATACTCTATTGCTGAAGTTGTCGCCAAGCAATCTTCTCCAACGCGATAAGGTGGAACTATATTTGCAATATTTCGTATTACAAAAAGCTCACCTGGACCCGTATTAGTGATCAAATTTGGAATTACTCTAGAATCAGAACAACCTATAAAAAGAGTATGGGGATTTTGCTTATTTTTTAGACTTTCAAAAAGTTCTTCATGCTCCTTAAAGTCTTCTTGCATAAACTTAATCGCACCGCTAATAAGATTTTCCATAAAACCAACCTGAAACTAAAATCTTGAAATTATAACAAAATTTCAGCAAAGATTTCATTTAAGCATAAGATATTATATAAATTAACTTTTTATTTAGTCTAATATGTTAGATTTCGCTCAAGATTTTAAAAAATCTAACAATTTTGCAAGGAGAATTTTATGAGTCTTTATGATAGAGACTACTCAAGATCAAAAGAATTTGAAAATACACGCTCAAGCGAATTAAGTATTTTTATTAAACAAACTTATCAACTTTTTGCTGCTTCATTATTAGCTGCAACAGTAGGTGCGTATGTAGGAATTTTTGCTTTAGCATCATTTTTTATACAATCACAAGTAACTTTTTGGATCCTTTTTGCTGTTGAAATCGGACTTTTATTTGCTTTGCAATGGAAAAAAAGAGAGGCTCCATTAAATCTTGTTTTACTTTTTGGTTTTACTTTCTGCTCAGGTTTAACGCTTACACCTTTACTTATTTCAGTTTTAGCTCTACCAGCTGGAGGAATTATCATCGCTCAAGCTTTTGCTTTAACAACAGTTGCTTTTGCAGGACTTAGTGTATTTGCTATGAATACAAAAAAAGATTTTACTGTTATGGGTAAAGCTTTATTTATAGTATTAATCGTTATTGTAGCAGCATCTTTACTAAACCTTTTCTTCCAAAGCAGTATAGTTAATCTAGCTATTTCAGCAGTAGCTGCAATATTATTTTCATTTTACATTCTTTATGATACGCAAAATATTATCCGCGGAAATTATGAAACTCCAATCGAAGGTGCAGTAGCACTTTATCTTGATTTTGTTAATCTTTTCGTATCTTTACTTAATATCTTAAGAAGCTTCAATAGCAGATAAGTTTTTGTGGGATTTTTCTCACAAAAACTTTTCAAGTTTCAAAACTTTTCAAGTTTTATTTAGCTAAAATAATCATTTAAAAATTAACTTTTAGGAAATTTCAATGATCACTCTTTTAATCATTTTACAATTTATCATCGTTGTAGTTATTTGTATAGCAGTTTTACTTCAAAAAAGTTCAAGTATAGGACTTGGAGCTTATAGTGGAAGCAATGAAAGTTTATTTGGTGCCAAAGGACCGGCTGGATTTTTGGCAAAATTTACCTTTGTCATGGGAATTTTACTTATTGCAAATACTATTGGTCTTGGTTATTTATACAATAAAGCTAGCAAGGACTCTCTAGCAGAGAAAATTAAAGTAGAAAACAACAACACTACTATTCCAAGTGCTCCTATTGTGCCTACTACCCCAAACACAAATTCTATCGCTCCAAGTGCACCACAACTTCCAAGCGATGTTAATTCAAGTAAATAATTAAAGGAAATGATAATGCTAAATGAAATTTTTAACAAACAAAAAACCCAAAGTGAAAAATCTTTAGAAGCCTTAAAAAAAGACTTTACCACTTTAAGAACTGGAAAAGTTAATACCCATATTTTAGATCATATTACAGTGGATTATTATGGAACTCAAACTCCTTTAAATCAAGTAGCAACTGTTTTAGCAAGTGATGCTTCAACTATTAGCATCACTCCTTGGGAAAAACCTTTACTAAAAACCATAGAAAGCGCTATTGCAGCTGCAAATATCGGTGTCAATCCAAACAATGACGGCGAAAGTGTAAAATTATTTTTCCCTCCGATGACTAGAGAGCAAAGAGAAGAAAACGTAAAGCAAGCTAAAGCTATGGGTGAAAAGGCAAAAGTTTCTATAAGAAATATACGCAAAGATGCCAACGATGCAGTTAAAAAACTAGAAAAAGATAAGGCAATAAGCGAAGATGAAGCAAAAAAAGCTTATGATGAAGTGCAAAAACTTACCGACACCTATACAACAAAAATTGATGAGAGTGTAAAAAGCAAAGAAAGTGAACTTTTAAAGGTTTAACGATGAATTTAGAACAAATTTATAAAGATTGTGGTGCTTATTTAGAAGGGCATTTTTTACTAAGTTCAGGTAAACATTCGCAATTTTATCTTCAAAGTGCAAAAGTTTTAGAGGATCCAAAATTAGCAGCAAAACTTTGTGATGAACTTGCAAAGATTATTGCAAGCTATAAGATAGAATTTGACAGCATTTGTTCTCCTGCTTTAGGTGGAATTTTAGCAGGTTATGAGCTTGCAAGAGCTTGTAGCAAACGTTTTATCTTCACTGAAAGAGTAAATAAAGAAATGACTTTAAGACGTGGTTTTGAAGTAAAAAAGGGTGAAAAATTTATAATTTGTGAAGATATCATTACTACAGGTGGTAGTGCTTTAGAGAGTGCAAAAATCATTGAAAGTTTAGGTGGCATTATTGTAGGTTTTGCAGCATTGGCAAATCGTGGTTTTTGTGCAGTAGAAAATTTAAAATCTCCAAGAAAAGATAATGCGAAATTACCTGAAAATTTACCACTCTTTACTCTAGGAAATTTTGAATTTGAAATTTATGATGAAACAAATTGCCCACTTTGTAAAAAAGGGAGTAAAGCTATAAAACCAGGAAGTCGTGGAAATTAAATGAAAACTAAAGCAAAAATTAGCTCTAGATGGCTAAGATTTAGAGCTTTGCTTATAGATATTTTTCTTATTTATGTTCCTATTTTGTATTTATTTTATTTTCTATTAGGCTCTAAAGAAGCTTTTTTAAACAACCATTTTATCACAACTTTATGTACTTTTTTATTTGGTTTGATTCAAGCTATTTTTTTAACAAAAAAGGCACAAAGCCCAGGTCTTAAAGCATATGATTTATATCTTATTGATATAAAAACGGGAAAGAAACTAAGTTTTCTTAGAATTTTACTAAGATATGTGATATTTATTATAAGTTTTGGCTTACTCTTTGGTTTATTTGTCAGTTTTGTAAGAAAAGATCGTTTAAATTTACACGATATTTTAACTCAAAGTTGTATAGCTACTAAAGCATAAAGAAAGGTTAAAAATGCAAAGAAAAAGAATTTACAATCCAAGTTCAAATGAAACCCTAGGAGATCGTAAAGTTTTTGATGGTAACCCACATGGAATTTTAAATTTCACTAAGGCAAAATATACTTGGGCTTTAAAACTTTGGGATTTAATGGAGGCAAATACTTGGTTTCCAAAAGAAGTGGATACAACTAAAGATGCACTTGATTATCGCTGTAATTTAACTGCAGGTGAAAAAAGAATGTATGATTTGGTTTGGAGTCAGCTTATTTCTATGGATAGTTTTCAAACCAATAATTTAGCAGACAATATCAACCCTTACATCACAGCTCCTGAAATCAATGCAGTTTTGGCACGCCAAGCTTATGAAGAGGCAAACCATTCAAAATCTTACGCTGTTATGGTAGAAGCGATTTGCGATAATACAGATTTGATTTATGAAATGGAAAAGCATGATGAAACTTTGCGTGAAAAAAATGACTTTATTTCAAGCATTTATGAAGAATTAGCAGGCGATGTAGATGATAATAAACTTCTTTTAGCTATGGTGGCAAATCAAATTTTAGAAGGAGTATATTTTTATAGTGGTTTTACTGCTATTTACGCACTTGCGCGTGCAGGAAAAATGCTAGGTTCAGCACAAATGATCCGCTTTATCCAAAGAGATGAAATCACACATCTTTTATTATTTCAAAATATGATCAATTCAGTACGCAAAGAAAGACCTGATTTGTTCCATGATGAAAATATCAATAAAATTTATGATATGTTTAAAAAAGCTGGAGATCTTGAGATCAAATGGGGTAAATACATCACTCAAAATCAAATCATGGGCTTTACTGATGATATCATAGAAGAATACATCCATTATCTTGTAGATCAAAGATTAAGTGCGATCAATTTAGATAAATTATACAATGCAAAACATCCCATTAAATGGGTGGATGATTTTTCAAAATTTAACGATCAAAAGAGCAATTTCTTTGAAAGTAAAGTAACGAATTATTCTAAGGGTAGTATAAGCTTTGATGATTTCTAAAACTTCTTTAGCCTTGCTTTGTGATTTTTATGAATTTACAATGTCTCAAGGCTATTTCAAAAACAATAAAAAAGATCAAATTTGTTATTTTGATATATTTTTTAGAAAAATTCCAGATTCAGGTTCTTTTGCTATTTTTGCAGGTCTTGAAGATATTTTAGACTTTGTTGAAAATTTGAGTTTTGATACAGAAGATATAGAATTTTTAAGAAAACAAGGTATTTTTGATACAGAATTTTTAGATTTTTTATCTAGCTTTAAATTTAAAGGCGAGATTTATGCCATGCGTGAAGGAGAAGTGATTTTTCCAAATGAACCTTTACTTTGCGTTAAAGCTACAACTATAGAAGCACAGCTTTTAGAAACTTTTTTACTTTTAAGTTTAAACCACCAAAGCCTTATTGCTACCAAAACCAATCGTATCGTGCGTGCAGCTAAAGACAGTAAAATTTTAGAATTTGGTTCACGCAGAGCACAAGGAAGTGAAGCAGCCTTAAAAGGAGCAAGAGCAGCTTTTATAGGAGGTTGCATAGGAAGTGCTTGTACTTTAGCAGGAAAAATTTATAATATCCCTATCAATGGAACTATGGCACATTCTTGGGTGCAAATGTTTGAAAATGAACTTGAAGCTTTTAAAGCTTATGTGAAAATTTATCCAAAAAATCCTGTTTTTTTGATCGATACTTATGATTGTCTAAATAGCGGACTTAAAAATGCGATTAAAGTTTTTAAAGAATTTGGTATCCAAGAAGGCGGTGTGAGAATAGATTCTGGAAATTTGCTTGAGTTGAGTTTGAAAATCAGACAAGAACTTGATCAAGCAGGACTTCAAAAATGTAAAATCATAGTTTCTAACGCCCTTGATGAATGGAGTATTAAAAAACTCAAAGAACAAAATGCACCTATTGATATCTTTGGTGTAGGCGAAAGATTGATCACTGCTTCAAGCAATCCTATTTTTAGTTGCGTTTATAAACTCGCAGCCTTAGAAGATCAAGGCATAAAACCTAAAATCAAAATCAGCGAAAATAACGAAAAATCAACCCTACCTCATTTTAAAAAGCTTTTTAGGGTTTATGATAAAAACACGCAAAAAATCCTTTTTGATGAGCTTTATGTTTTTGACGAAAACCCAAATCAAGATGAAAATTTAGAACGCAAAGAACTTTTAGAATTAGTCTACAAAGAAAAAAGACTTCTCAAAAAGTCATCTTTAAATACTATTCAAGATTATACAAAAGAGCAAATTTCAAAACTCGATGAGAGTTTTTTAGATCTTGATCGTTTTGTGAAATTTGAAGTAAAACTCTCGCCTAAACTTCAAAATATCACTGAAGATCTTTTAAAAACTCGTTTTTAAAATCCACATAATTTAAAGCGGATTGTTTTAGAAAGCTGACTTCTTCATCGTTTAATTCACGCACAAATTTTGCAGGATTTCCAAGTATCAAAGAGCGTGGCGGAAATTTTTTACCCTTTGTTACAACGCTTCCAGCACCCACTATGCTATCTTCTTCTATCAAAGCATTATCCATGATAACAGCATTCATTCCGATTAAAACACGATTTTTTATCACACAAGCATGGATAACGCAATTATGTCCTATAGTTACATCATCTCCTATTATTGTAGGAAAACCAGCGTCTTTTAACTTTCCTTTTTCATCAAATTCCCTATGCCAAACATGGACTGTGCTAAGATCTTGAATATTGGTTCTTTTGCCAATTTTTATAAAATTAACATCGGCTCTTAAAACACAATTAAACCAAATACTACTTTCATCTCCTATTTCTATTTCTCCTATGATTTTAGCGCCCTCTGCAACAAAAACATTTTGACCTAATTTAGGACTATGATTTTTAAATTTTATAAGCATTTTTTTCCTTTTTATTTAAGTATAGCTAAGTTTAACTCTATTTCAACTTTTTTAGTTACAATTTTTATTTAAATTTATAGGAGAAGTAATGAACGCATTTGAACAAAAAAGATGTCAAAATATGGCTGAAGAAATTGCACAAAAAGTTTTTATCAATGAAGAACTTTTTAATGCTTTTTGCCAAATTCCGCGTGAAATTTTTTCTCCTTTAAAAGCTCATGCTTATCGCCTTGATGCTTTGCCTTTGGCAAATTCTCAATGGATTAGTTCACCTTTAACTGTGGCTAAAATGACTATGGCTTTAGATTTTAAAAATGCTGATAGTATTTTAGAGATAGGTTGTGGAAGTGGCTATCAAGCTGCGATTTTAAGCAAAGTCATAAGGCGTGTTTTTACCATAGAACGCATAGAAAATTTAGCCAAAAAAGCCGCTCAAACTTTCAGAGAATTAGAACTTTTTAATATCAATGTAAAATTTGATGATGGGCAAAATGGCTGGAAAAATTATGCTCCTTATGATAGGATTTTATTTTCTGCTTATGCGACACAAATTCCTGAAATTTTACTCGATCAATTAAGTGATGACGGGATTTTAGTCGCTCCTATTTTACACAATGGCAAACAATTCATCACACGCCTTAGAAAAAATGGCACAAATTTACAAAAAGAAATTTTAGAAGAATGTTTATTTGTGCCTATAGTAGATGGGAAAGAATAAACTTTTTTTACAAAATTTATTAAAAACTCTTTAGAGCCTTTCTTAACTTTTCACTCATTTCATCAATATGTTCTTTTTGCAAAATCAAAGGAGGTAAAAATCTCAAATCATTCTCCCCGCAACTTATCAGTAAAAGTGCATTTTCTTGGCATTTTTGAATGACCTTAGCTACTTTTACATTTTTATCAAGACTCAGCCCTTGCATAAACCCTAAGCCTTTGCGTTTTTTACAAAAATCAAATTCTTTGATCAACTCATCTAAACTTTGCTCTAAATAAGGCGTGAGTTTATTGACATTTTCTAAAATTTTTTCTTCTTTAAAAATTTCAAAAACCGCATTCACTCCTGCACAAACCAAAGGATTTCCTCCATAAGTGCTTCCATGATCACCCGCTTCTAAAGAATTGCTTGCTACCTTTTGATTAATCACAAAAGCACCCACACTAAGCCCACAACCTAAGGCCTTAGCCGAAGTCATGATATCGGGTAAAATTTGCGCGTGCTCATAGGCAAAAAATTTTCCACTTCTACCCATACCACATTGAATTTCATCAGCGATTAATAATATATCTTTTTCATCGCAAAGCTTTCTTAAGGCTTTGTAAAAATCTTTATTTGCAGGATTTATCCCACCTTCTCCTTGCACGCTTTCTAAGATAATGGCGCAAGTTTTTTCATTTACCAGTTTTTCAACGCTTGAAATATCATTATATTTTGCAAATTTAACCCCTGAAATTAAAGGTTTAAAAGGCTTTTGATATTTTTCATTAGCAGTAAGCGATAAAGCCCCTAAAGTACGCCCATGAAAAGAATGCTTAAAAGCGATAAATTGTCCACCCTTAATACCTTTGTTAAAGGCGTATTTTCTAGCTGTTTTCATCGCTCCTTCTATACTTTCTGTACCAGAATTTGTAAAAAAAACACGTTCTAAAGCACTAGCTTTGGCTAAATTTTTAGCTGCAGCGGCTATGTTTTCATTATAATATAAATTGCTAGTATGCAAAAGCTTATCCACTTGCGCTTTGATTTTAGCATTAAATTTAGCATGATTATATCCTAAAGCACAAACACCTATGCCACTTGAAAAATCAAGATATTTTTTAGCCTTATCGTCAAAAAGATAAACCCCCTGCCCTTTTTCTAAAACTATATCAAAACGCTTATAAGTAGGGATAATATGACTTTGTTCTTTATAATCCATTTTTCATCCTTTAACCCACCAAAGTGCCTATACCTTCATCGGTAAAAAACTCAAGCAACAAAGAATGCTTCACGCGCCCATCTAAAATATGCACCTTTTTGACTCCATTTTCACAAGCATCAATGCAAGATTTTAATTTTACATGCATGCCGCCTTCTATTTTAGGCGCTAAAATTTTAGCCTGTTCAAGGCTGATTTTAGAAATTAAAGAATTTTTATCATTAAAATCCTCATAAAGCCCTGCAGTATCGGTTAAAAAAGCAAGTTTTTCAGCCCTTAAAGCCTTAGCGATCGCACAAGCTGCGTTATCAGCGTTGATATTGTAAGTATTAAAATCCTCATCCATGCCAATAGGAGCAATGATGGGTAAAAAATCTTTTTCCAAAAGCTCTTCTAAAATTTTCGAATTTACCTTTTGTATCGTGCCAACAAAAGCTAAATTTTCATCTTTTTTCACACATTCTAAAAGTGCGCCATCTTTACCACAAAGCCCTATGGCTTTAACTCCTAAATTTTGCAAACTATGGACTAAATTTTTATTGATATGATTTAAAACCATGCTAGCTACTTCTGTAGTGGCTTTATCGCTAACCCTAAGACCGTTTTTAAACTCGCTCTTTACACCTAATTTTTCACACATAGCAGAAATATCTTTTCCTCCACCATGTACGATGATAGGCTTTAAACCCACGAGTTTTAAAAGAGCTATATCTTGCATCACGCAATGCTTTAGCTCTTCATTTTCCATAGCTGATCCGCCGTATTTTATAAGTATAATCTTGGAATTAAATTTGCGTATATAAGGCAAAGCTTCGATTAAGACATTGGCTTTTTCTAAATATTTTTGCATGATCATTCCTTAAGCATTAAAGCTAGTTTGATTATACTCATTTAAAGAAAGATCGTAATAATTCGCATCCTCTCTTAAGGTAAAACCATAATGTTTCCAAAACTCATTGCCTAAATCATTGTTTTTAAAAGCGATTAAGGCGATTTTATTGATCTTTTGAGCTTTTAAGGCCTCAAGACAAAATTTTGTCATCTCGTGTGCTATACCCTTTTTTCTATGATCTTTATGCACACATACATGATAAAATCCCCCTGTGCGTCCATCATGCCCGCAAAGTATGCTTCCTACAATTTCTTCACCAAGCACTGCTACAACACTAAGATCTGGGTTTCTATCTAAAAAATTTTCTATATTTTCTTTGCTATCATCAATGCTTCTTATCCCAAAGCCTTTTATCTCACACCAAAGCTTATAAACGGCTTCATAATCGCTTTTTTGCATAGCTCGTATTAACATTTTTATCCTTTACAAATTTGCAAAGAATTTAAGTCCTTCATCTTCATCAAAATCAAACATTAAATTCATATTTTGAACAGCTTGTCCTGCTGCACCTTTGATTAAATTATCAATAGCACCAAGCACAATAACACGCTTTGTGCGTTGATCTACACTAAAATTTATATCCGCAAAATTGCTTGATTTAACCCACCGAGTCTGCGGAAGCGACTGCGGCGGTAAAAGCCTTATGAATTTATTGTTTTGATAGTATTTTGTATAAATATCGCGTATATCTTGTTCTTGCAAATTCTCTTTTAAATTTGCATAAGCACTGATTAAAATTCCTCTTTGCATAGGTACAAGATGAGGGGTAAATTGTAGAGTGATTTTCTCTTTGGCCGCATAGCTTAAATGCTCTTCAATTTCAGGAGTATGGCGGTGTGAAGCTAAACCATAAGCTTTGATATTTTCATTAACTTCGCAAAAAAGATTTTCCACCTTTGCACTTCTTCCTGCTCCACTTACTCCACTTTTTGCATCAATAATAACTGAGTTAAAATCAATGATCTTTTCTTCAAAAAGCGGATAAAGACTTAAGATAGAACAAGTGGTATAACAACCTGGATTTGCCACTAAACTTGCTTTTTTTATTTCTTCTTTATAAAGTTCGCAAAGTCCATAAACCGCATTTTGTAAAAGCTTTTGATTAGGATGAGTGAATTTATACCAAAGCTCATAATCTTTAGGATTTTTAAGACGAAAATCCGCACTTAAATCAATGATTTTCATCTTTTTTAACAAATTCTCATTTAAAAGCTTAGCACTAAATTCATGCGGAGTAGCCAAAAACAAAAGATCAAGTTCAAGTTCGTCTAAATTTTTATTTTCAAAATATAAATTTAAAGAGGTATTAGGATAAAGATCTTGATAATTTTGCCCCACGCTAGAACTCGAACCTAAATAGGAAATTTCAACTTTGGGATGATTAAGCAAAATGCGTACAAGCTCATTGCCTGCATAACCACTCGCTCCTAAAATCCCAACTTTTATTTTCATCTTTATCCTTTAAATGTAAAAGCAAGTATTATAAACAAAAAAAGCTTAAAATAAAAATACAATTTTTAAATTATTTTTTATTTAAAAACTATATCTTAAATTAGCATTTACACTCCAATCCACATTTAAATCGCCAAAAAATGTCTTTTCAAATTCAAAACTAAAGCGTGTTTTATCATTAAGCTTATAATCACTTCCTAAATTTATAAACATTCTTTGATCTTTTTTTCCTTCATATCTTCTCTGACTTGCTTGATCCTCTAAAATTTGATCTCCTGTTTTAATCAGATCTGCATACAAACCAAGTCCTGTTCTAAAATTTAAATTTTGATTTTGACTTCCTATGAAAAATGCTGTTTTTGCGACTAAAGGAACATAAGAAGATCGTTTTAAACTAGCAATATCTCCTTTTAGATCCATAGCTCCTACATAACCACTGATAAATTCCAAACTCGGCTCAAGATAAAATTTATCATAATTTTTTCTATAACCTAACTCAGCACTTAAGATGATATTATGCGAACCATCATTATCATCTAATCTACCTTGATTTCCTGGGATAAAATTTGCATTTACTTCATTTTGATGATAAATATATCTTAAAACAAAATCACTATAAAAACCTTCATTAAACAAAAGGCTAAAATACTGTCCTATTCCATAACCATTTAATTTCGCACTCAAATCAGTAGCACTTAAATTCATATTTGTATAATTGATCATCACCCCGCTATAAAGCTCGAAATTCGAATATTCATTTAATTTATCATATCCACTTTGAATTTCAAAGTATTTTCCACTATTATACTCATCACTCGTACCCCCTCCAAAAGTTCTTAACCATACACCACTTTCGTAAGGATTATTGCGTAATTCCCCCATTCTTTTATGCATATTATTCCATTCTATCATGGAGCCTAAAGTAGCTTGAGCAAGTATAGATTTAGCTTTTGCAATAGCTTGAGTATTATCATTAGTAAAAAAATACTCATCTTTAATTTTAGAATCAATTTTTTCTAAATTCCACTGGGCAAAATTTTCCTTATTGTGAGAAAAAACAACATTTGGGGTATAAATACTAAAACCTTGCTCCACATTTGGTATAGTAAAAAATTCCTTTGTTAAATGTTTATTTTCATCTTTTAAATGAGCTAGTAAGATATTTAAACCCTCTTTTTTACTAGGATTATTAAGAAAATTTAATACTAAAGTATTATTTGTTCCTTGCGCGCTTTCCTTAGAATTAACATAATCTGCTTTAGATTTTTCAAAATCCACATTGATTTTAAATATTGTATTATTTGCATTTAATTTGTTTGTATCAACTTTCCCATAAATGGCACTTTTTTCTGCTTGAATATTACTCATTTGTATATTAGACTCAAGCAAAGAATCTTTAATCACAAGATTTTTTTGTGCATCATCAACACCTTTAATATTACCGCTAAAAACTATGTTTTGTAAAGTAGCATCAGAATGATCAAGATTTAAATTCCCGCTAAAATAAACCTTTTCTATCTTAGCATTTTGAGTATTTTGAAGCTTTTACTCAAAAGCCATTTCTTTGCCAACTCCTGTTTGTGCAACATCTCCATAAGAATAATCATCAGTCTTATCAATAATATTTCCCCCATCTTTTTCATCGATCCATAAATTTTTACTTCCAAGCTCTATTTTAGAATTTTTAGCATTAAGATTTTCTACTTTTAAGCTTGCATTACGCCCTAGATAAAACTCGCTTTTTTCTAAATTAAGCTCTTTTAAAACAAAAACCCTATCTTCCCAATCTTCTTGTGTAAAACTTACAGGTTTGGTTAAAGCACTTAAACCTTGCTCTTGAAGTTTTTTAGCTTGTTCTTCGCTTACATAAGCGTGTATTCTAGCATGTCCTTGAAAATTTAACTTGGCATTTTCTGCCTTAAAAACACCTTCTTTATTGTAAATATTGCCATCAAAAATCAAAGCTTTATCTGTATTAGCACTAATTGTTATGGCCTCATCTGAAAAAATATTGCCATGATAAAGATAATTTTGCTTGTTTTTTAAATTTAAATTTGCCCCTGCTTTAGAGCTTGTAATAAAAACATTATTAGAGTTAGCTTTAATTTGATCAAAATTTAATGTTAAGCCCGATAGATCCAAAGCTCCACCATTCATATATAAAGTATCAGTTTTTAAATTTTGTGCGTTTTTAAATCCTAAAGTTCCGCCATTCATATAAATTTCGCCAAAACTCAAACCTCCACCCTCAAGACTTACCTTGCCCTCACCCATTCTAAGTCCTGCATCCACACTTTGACTTTTGACAACAAGCTCTCCTTCGCCCATTTTATAAAGAAAATCATCTTTTTTGGTTTTAACATTATATTCTACACTTGAACCCTTATCAGCATAAATTCCGCCATGTATAAGCCATTTATCGCCTGTTATTTTCCAATGTGAATTTTTATCAAAATTTAAAACACTAGCGCCTAAATCCACATCGCTATTTAAATTTATACTTCCATTTTGAGAAAAATACAAATCCTTGCTATTTTGCATTTCTTCAATTCTCTTATCATATTTAGTCTTATCATCAAAAGAATTTTTATAGCTTACATAACCCGCATTAGTCCCAGAAATCAAACTTACATTTTCTATTTTTTTACCATCTTTCATTAAACCATCACTACTAAGTGTATAAGTTCCAGATCCTATGGCTACTTTATGAGTATTTTGAAATTCATTGATCTTTGCTTGATTGATCAAAGCATAATCAACCTGTGAACAAGTATATCCATCAGTAAAATGGGCATTACAATTACTCGTACTTACTACACCCACTAAATACCATTTTTTATCAATCTTATCATAAACATAAACTCCACTTCCAGAATCCCCAGGTGTTGATGAACTTGTAAAAGGATTTCTTTTATCATTGGTATAATTAAGAAATTGCAACTTAAAACGCTTATCTTCAGTATTTTTAGGAGCTAAACTGACAAAACCTCCTAAATTAATTTCATTAGAATCAAAAATCTTAATGGGTACTTTATTTGCATCTTCCAAACCTAAAGCTACAATACCACTTCCCTCTCTTACAAAGTACTCATAACGCGAACTATCAAAAAGCTTGCCTTTGCCTTTAGAATAATCACATTTTCCACTTTGACAACTATCCCAAAAAGGATCCTTGTATTCATAAATATCTCCACCATCGCCAGAATCTTTTTCAATAAAATTGAAATCTTTACTCAAATTTGCACTTTTATTGAGATTGATCTTACTCATTTTTAAAACAGCAAAATCCACATTTTCTTTCTTATAAGTAAAATTATCACTTGAGCTTACGATTCTATTTGCTACACCTCCAAAGTGTAAAACACTACCTTGTTTCACATAGCCTTTATTTACTTCCCCAGTATTTGAACTTGTACTCATATGAGAAGCACTGACTATATAAGATTGTCCTATATTGGTAAATTCTCCTTGGAATTTTCCTCCACGATTTGAAGTAGAAAAATCAATCATAGGTACATTGAAAGAGATGTTTTGACTAGGATTTTTTGCTAAAATTTCAAAGCCAATTTGACCTACTTGAAATTTACCCTTATTGCTAGCAAAATCAAGATATTCTTGAAAATAAAACTTTGGATCAATGGCCGAAGCAAAAAGATAATTAGAAAAACCAAATGCCATTAATGCACAAAAAGATAATTTTAGTTTCATAAATCCCTCCTTTTTATAAATATAATTTTAGCACAAAATTTAATTTTTAACTAAAATATAAAGTTGTTCATGAAGATGGATATTACGATTTTTAAGATTGCGAGAAGCTCTAAAAGTATTATATTTTTGTTCTAAAATCCGACATTTTCCAAGAGTACTTAAACGCTTTAAAAAAATTTCTTTTTTTACAAAACCTTCACAATTATAAGAAAGTAAAATCACTCTTGCTTTTAAATCATTAATAAGTTCAAATAAAGCATCTTGGGCAAATTTTGGCTTATTAAAAGTACTGCGGTTCCAATCTTTTGGAATGCCACTGATTTTAGAAATTTCTTCAGGTTTTTTATAATTTGCGATTAAATTTAGCATAAAATAATTAGAACTATAAGGGTGCTGATTATAAGGGGGGTCAAGATACACTACATCAAAAAAATCAAGTTCTTTTGCAAGCATGCTTGCATCCTTTTGCATCACTTCAAATTCACAAGAAAAATTTGAAAAAATAGGCATTTTAAGCTCTATTTCTCCTTTAATGCGTTTAAGTGCATTTTGTCCTTCGCCACCAAATTTTCCGATGCCATCCTTACCCTTATAAAAACCTTTAAAAACTCCACTAGTATTTGAATGAACACTGGCTTCATAAATCAAAGGAGCTATAAAGAAATGCCTCAATTCTTTTGGAATTTCATTTTCGATTTTTTGCCTTATAGTATCAAGATATAAAGCATTTTTAAAAGTATAAAAAACCCTTTCATTTTTTTTAATATCATCATCATCTTTTGGAGCATAAAGCTCACTGATAAAACCTTTTTGAAAATCTAAATTTTGGATTAAATTTTTATAATACTTTTTTATATTTTGAAGTAAATCTTTGTCTTTATTAGCAAGATAACACTCATTGATGAGTTTTGAATAATCCTCTAAATCATTGGCTAAAATATAATTTGAGTGCGCTTTTGCAAAACGACTTACAACACCTGAGCCACTAAATATATCACAAAAACTAAATTTATCTTTACCAAGTTCTTTTTTAGCTACCTTAAAGCCCTTATTTAAAAAACTTAAAAGCGCTCTTTTATTTCCAAGATAAGTTATAATTTGCTCTTTTAAAAAAGAAGGATTTTCTTTCAAAATTTAAAACCTTTAAAAGTCTTATCCACAAAAGTGGATTAAGCTTTTTTTGGAGTTACAAGCATATTTACATAACGACCTTCAAAATTTGGCTCTTTATCACGATTAGCTTCATTTTCTATCATAGTCCAAATTTTTTCAAGCAAAGCTACACCTGCTTCAGGAGTTGCCATTTCACGTCCTTTTAAGAACACACGAAATCTCACATGCTTACCTTGTTCTAAAAATTCTAAAGCATGTTTTACCTTGTAATTAATATCATTTTGAGCAATTTTTACAGAAAGTTTGATTTCTTTTATATCAATCACTTTTTGTTTTTTCTTTGCTTCTTTTTGTTTTTTCTCTTGTTGATAACGGAATTTACCATAGTCCATGATCTTGCAAACAGGTGGCTTAGCATCTGCAGCTATCATTACAAGATCAAGTCCTAAACGATTTGCAATTTCTAAAGCTTCATCACTACTGATAATACCATAAACTTTGCCATCATCGCCAACACATCTGATTTCATCCGCTCTTATTTCTTCATTGAGCAATACTTCTTTTTCTTTACTCAAAAGTGTACCTCACTCATTTTCTCCTTAACTAATTTAATAAATTCATCTAAGCTAAGATTTTTTTGTTCTTTAGCTCTTCTATCTCTTAAAGCAACGCTACGCTTTGCCACCTCATCATCGCCTAAAACTAAAATCATAGGTAATTTTTGTTTTTCAGCGATACGAATTTTCTTACTTAAACTCTCATTTTTTTCATACACCTCGCTATCGATATTAAGCTCTAATAATTCTTTTTGAATTTCTTTTGCGTAAGCAATATGTGCTTCGCCTATTGGCACTATACCCACCGCAGTTGGTGCGATAAAAAATGGAAACTCACCCGCACAATGCTCGGTTAAAATTCCTATAAATCTTTCAAAAGAACCTAAAATCGCACGATGCAACATTACAGGCTGTTTTTTTTCATTATCACTATCAGTGTATTCAAGTTTAAAACGACTTGGCAGGTTAAAATCTACTTGTATGGTTCCGCATTGCCACTTTCTTTTTAAAGCATCGGTGATTTTAATATCAATCTTTGGCCCATAAAAAGCCCCGCCACCTTCATCAATACCGTATTTTAAACCTTGTTCATCTAAAGCTTCTTTTAAAGCCTGAGTCGCTACTTCCCAAATTTCATCATCACCTATAGCTTTTTCAGGTTTAGTTGAAATTTCCATTTCATAGCTAAAATCAAATAATTTCATCAAATTATCCACAAAGGCTAAAATTTCTAAAACCTGCTCTTTAATCTGACTTGGCATACAAAAAATATGTGCATCATCTTGAGTGAATTCTCTCACCCTAAAAAGTCCATGCAAAACCCCACTTTTTTCATGACGATGCACTACGCCATATTCAAAAAATTTCAAAGGCAAATCACGATAACTTCTTACATCACTTTGATAAATTTTAATATGCCCCACACAGTTCATAGGCTTAATGCCATATTCTTGTTCATCAATTTGTGTAAAATACATATTTTCTTTATAGTTTGCATAATGCCCGCTGATTTTCCATGCATCTGCTTTTAAAAGTTCAGGCCCGCGCACAGGTTCATAACCACGTAAACGATGAATTTTATAAAGCATATGTTCAAGTTTAGATCTAAGTCTTGCACCATTACTTAACCAGATAGGAAGACCTCCTCCGATCTCATCATCAAAAGTAAAAAGCTTAAGCTCTGTTCCAAGCTTTCTATGATCGCGTTTTTTAGCTTCTTCGATAATGGTTAAATACTCTTTTAAACTTTCCTTATCTGCAAAAGCAGTTCCATAAATTCGAGTAAGCATTTCTCTTTTTTCATCGCCACCCAAATACGCTCCTGCAACACGAGTGAGTTTAAAAAAGCGTAAAAATTTCGTATTTGGCACATGAGGACCACGACACAAATCTTCAAATTCACCTTGTTTATAAATACTTACAGCTCCATCAGGAATACGCAATAAAACTTCTTGTTTTAAATCATCATTTTGAAATTTAGCCAAAGCTTCGCTTTTTGTAATTTCATATTTTGAAATTTCAATCTTTGCTTCAGCAAGTTCTTTCATCTTTTTTTCAATTTTTACTAAATCTTCTTCGCCAATCTTACTTTCTACACGAAAATCATAATAAAATCCATCTTCTATAACAGGACCAACGAAAAATTTAGCTTCAGGATACAAACTCTTAATCGCCTGTGCCATTAAATGCGCACAAGAATGACGGATTACTTCTAAACTTTCTTTAGAATTATCAAAATAAATTTCTTTTAAATTTGTATTTCTCACACTTTGAGAGTCAATTATTGTCTCATTGTCCAAATACGCAATAACTTCTTTTTCCATATTTTTAACCCTTTGTCGCTCACTTACCCTGTGAGTGTTTATGAAGTTCTAATTTTAACTTTCTAAGACTTAATTATTTTTGAAATTCAGCTTATTTTTAAAAAAAATCTTAGAATAAATTTAATATTTATTTATAGCTTAAATTCACTTCCAGCATTTAAAATCCCACTATAATACAAATAAAAGAAAACAAATCCTAAAATAATACGATAAATTCCAAAAGGGATAAAGTCGAATTTAGAAATAAATTTTAAGAAAAATTTTATAACTAAAACTGCAACAATAAAAGCAGTGATAAAACCTATGCCTAAAGGAATTAAAGAATTTGCATTGCTAAGAAGCTCAGGCTCTTTATAAATGCTATAAGCTGTAGCGATAATCATCGTTGGAATGGCAAGCAAAAAACTAAACTCAGCCGCAACTTTTCTATTAAATCCTAGCAAAAGTCCACCAATAATACTTGCTCCACTTCTTGAAGTACCAGGAATCATGGCTAAAGATTGAAAAATACCTATGCAAAAAGCTTGTTTAAAACTTATTTCTTCTAAAGAATTGATACGATATTGTTTATTTTTATGTGCAAGTTCTATAAGAATAAACACAACACCGCCAAAAATGAGCATTCCAACCACAACCCAACCATTAAATAAAGCATTTAAGTATTTTGCCACAAAAAGCCCTATAACTCCAGTAGGAAAAAATCCAACTGCAAGTTTTAACCAAATATCAAGCCCTTGAAACAATTTACGCCAAAATACAAAAATGACCGCCAAAATAGAACCAAGCTGGATGATAATCAAAAAGCTTTTCCAAAACTCATCTATATCGATACCTAAAATAGTCGTACCTAAAATCATATGTCCTGTTGAAGAAATAGGTAAAAACTCAGTCAGACCTTCTATAATTCCAAGTATTAAAGCATATAAATTTTCCATTTTAATCCTTGAATGATAATTGCAAAAGAAAAATTATATCAGAATGGATTAAATGGGGTTTTAACCCCAAAAATTAAGCATCTTTTTTAACAATACGCTTAATGAAATATAATACAACTCCCACAAAAAAGATAAGTGCAAAAAGCTCGCTATCATGAAAATTTGCTAAATTTAAAGCTAAAGGATTTTCACTACCACCCATACTTACTGAAAATACAGTAATTCCTGCGATAATTACCCCAAAAATACTTTCACCCACTATAAGCCCTGAAGCAAAAAGCGTGCCTCTTTGCTCACAACTTGCAAGTTTTTCTTCTTTATGAGAATTTTTTGCATATTTTTTAGTCAAGTATTGCATTACAATATATTTTAAAATTCCGCCTATAACTAAAGGTATATTTACAGCAGGCGGAAGGTAAATACCTATTCCAACGGCTAAAGGCGGCAAAGACATTTTCTGTGTTCTTCTTAAAATTTTATCTATAATAATCATTAAAATTCCTACAAATACACCAAAAGCCATATAACCCCACTCTATATTGTGATGAAAAATTCCTTGAGCGATAGTACTCATTAAATTCGCTTGCGGTGCTGCTAAAGCCGATGAAGCATCCATACCTTCTCTTGGCATTGCTCCAACAAAACCATAGGCTTGATAAAGCAAATTTAAAACAGGAACTATAGCCAAAGCACCAAAAACACAGCCTACAAGTAAAGCAACTTGTTGCTTCCAAGGAGTAGCTCCGACTAAATGTCCTGTCTTTAAATCTTGTAAATTATCATTCGAAATAGCAGCTGTAGCCAAAATAACACTAGTAGTAAAAATAGCTAATGCTACTGCAAATTTAGAAAGCATAGGATCTTGAAAAAGTTCCACACCTAAAACCAAAAAAACAATAGAAGAAATAATAACACCAATAAGTCCGATTCCAGAAATAGGACTAGAAGAAGATCCTACAAGTCCTGCCATATATCCGCAAGCTGCTGCAACAAAAAAACCTATTAAAACAGAAACTAAAGTTCCAACAAATGAAAATAGCATTTGATAATAAATACTTAAGTTAGCATCTTCAACAAAACTATAAAAAGTAATAAATAAACCCACAACCATTAAAACAAAAAGTATAAAAATACTTTTTAAAGAAAGGTCTATATTTGTTCTTTCATTTTTTTCTTGATTAGTAATTTTAACATTTTTAACAATTTCTTTAATACCTTCAATAACGGGTTTTAAAAGTTCTATTAAAGTCCAAAGCGCTGCTATAGCAATAGCTCCTGTTCCTATAAGCCTTACTTTAGAACTCCATACATTAGAAGCTAAATCTACGGCATTTTTTGCACTATCGAATTCAAAATTTGAAAGATAGGGAGTAAAAATACCCCAAGCTAAAAACATACCTACAAAAAGAGCTATAGCACCTGCTAAACCAACTAAATAACCTGCTCCTAAAAGTGCCAAAGAATATCCCATAGAAAAACCAAAAGCCATTTTATTCCAAATAAAAGCAAAATTACTCTCACTTGCAGCGAGTTTAAAACCATTGCTTAATAAACTAAAAATAGCAGCTATAAAAGAGCCTAATGCTATTTCTTTAATGCCTTGTTTTCCTTTTTTATTACTCTGATCTTTATTGGCTACTTTTAAAATTTCAGCTGCGGCTCTACCCTCAGGATAAGCAAGTTTGCTTTCAACCACCATAGCCCTTCTTAATGGTATAGTAAAAAGCACTCCAAGTCCGCCACCACAAAGACATATCATAAAAGTTTGCCAAAGTGGAAATTCACTCCAATACCCACACATAAAAAGCCCTGGGATAACAAAAATAACCGATGATAAAGTTCCTGCTGCTGAAGCTTGAGTTTGAACCATATTATTTTCTAAAATATTTGAAGTCTTAAAAAGACTCAAAACCGCCATGGAGATGACCACAGCTGGAATTGATGATGAAAAAGTAAGTCCCACTTTTAACCCCAAATATACATTTGAAGCTGTAAAAATAATAGTTAAAATACTTCCCAAAATCAAACCCCTTAAGGTAAGTTCTGGTAAATTTTGTTTTTTGTACATCATTTCTCCGTTTTAAAATTTACTTTCAACTTAAAAAATATTCTTATAAGTTTAAATTTATAATTTTTCTCTAAAGCAAAATAAAATAATACAAAAAAACGCTTATATTTTTATAAATTTTTGACTCAAAAATATCATAAAACAATGAACCAATCATTGAAAAATCAAAAGTTCTTTTATTTTAATTATATTATCCCAACTACCTCAGCAAAAATCAAGCAAATAATACTTATACCCCATATATAAAAAAAGCTTCTTTTGATATGATCTTTAATATTAACCTCTGCTAAACCACAACCTAGCAAAGTTGCAGGCACAACAGGAGAAATAAATGTCGCACAATTTCTTGCTATCACCATGATAATAGCTATAGTCAAAGGTTCAGCGCCAAAAGCCTTAGTTACACTCAAAACTATAGGCATCACTCCATAAAAATAAGAATCTGTACAAAAAATAATTGCCATTGGAACAGCCAATATCCCTACCATCAAAGGAATATAAGCGCCTAAATAATCTGGAACAAAATTTAAAATCAAAACACCCATTTTCTCCATAATACCACTTTTATCAAATACGCCTATTAATATCCCAGCACCAATTAAAGTAATATACATAAGCATTGCACCACCACTTGCACGATCTAAAACTTTTTTAGCTGTTTTTAAATTAGGATAATTAAGCGGTAAAATTATTACAAGTCCTATCATAAAGCAAATATAACTAGGAATAATACCGCTAATTAAAAGCCCAATAACCCCAATAGCTACAAGTAAATTTAACCAAAACCATTTTTCATTATGGTGTTCGCTTTTTTCTATATTTAAATTTATTCCCGACAAGTTACCTACACCTGCGCCTCTTTTTATTTCTATCTTAGCAATCCAAATTGCCAAAAGAAGGGATAATACCAAACCTACAATCTGAATAGGTATAATATGGTGCCAAAGCAAATTTGCATCCATTCCTATATTAGTAGCCGCTCTTAAAGTAGGACCACCCCAAGGAATAACATTCATAACCCCCATAGCCGAAGTAATAATCAATAACATTGAAGTCTTTCTTATACCTAAACGCTCATAAATAGGTAATAATGCAGGTATTACAATAAGAAAAGTAGAAGCACCCGAACCATCTAAATGTACAGCAGCAGCAATAAAAACAGTAAGAATGCAAACTTGATATACATTAGCTTTCATTTTTGATAAAAATGCATTTAAAATTTTAGTAAAAAAACCACTTGCATTTAAAACACTAAAAAAGAGTATAGAAAAAACAAACAAAGCTGCCGTATCCGTTACGCTTTTGACTCCATCTTTAATAAAAGCAACCAATGTTTTAATATCAAAAACACCTCCTTTAACCCCTAAAGCTACACCCACACCAAAACCAAGCTGTTCAAGAATAAGTAAAATACAAGCTACACTAATACTTACACTTATAAAAGCTAGTGCTGGAGTAGTATAATCTTTTAGCAAAAGCCAAACTATCAATCCTAACGAGAAAAAACCCAATAAAGCTAAAAAAATTTCCATATCCTATCCTTTTGTATCATTTTTATTCGATAATAAAATAGGATATTTTAAGTCCGACTTATATGTGCTTAAATTATAGCTTTTTGAAAAAAATATATTTTCCAATGTAACCATTTTAAACAAGAATAAAAAATAATTTTTAATTATTTTGCTATAATTATGAATATTTTAATTTATACTATCAAAGGAAAAAATGAAATTTTTCAAACTTTTTTTCTTGGCTTTAGTTGCCTTTTTTGTAGTGGCTTGCGGTTCTTCAAATCCTGAAGATTTAGCTAAAAATTTTACAAAAGATCTTTACAGTGGTGATGCTAAATCTGTTATGAGCTACATTGATCTTAGCGAAGCTAAAAATGATGAAGAAAAAACATTTGTTAATGGTAAAATCACTCAAGTTGTTGCTGAAAATGCAGCCAAAGCAAAAAGAATGGGTGGTGTTAAAGATATTCAAATTGAAGAAAAAACAATCAATGAAGATTCTGCTAAAATCAGAGTTTTAGTATTATTTAATGATGATAATAATCAAAGCAGTAATGTTTTCCTTGTTAAAAAAGATGGAAAATGGCTTGTTTTACTTAAATAAAATTTTATATTTTTTCTTAATTTTATTTTTATTGATTGGAATTTGGGGTTTCTTTCTAAATTCCAATCCTTCAAATCAAATCATCAAAAAACCCCATCTACCTTCTCTTGAAATAGGCGATCTTGTCTTTCGTGCAGGAATAGGAAGTGAAAGTTTTTTAATAGAAAATTTAAGTCAAAGCCCTTATTCTCATATCGCTATGGTAGTTAAAACTTCTCCAACTATACTCATACATGCTACAACAGATGATGACAAAAATGCTAAAAACCAAGTTATTTTAAGCTCTATGGATGATTTTTTAAAACTGAGTCATAAAATCGCTATTAAAAGATTAAAATTTGATGAAAAAACCAAGCAAAAAATAGTTACTAAAGCTTTGGAATATTTAGGCAGAAAATTTATCATAAACACAGACAAAGATGCTTTTTACTGCACTACTTTTTTAGAACAATCTATTAACTCCATTACCCCATTTCATCTTCAATACACTCTAATCAAAGCTCCTTTTAATGAAGGTTTATATCTTTTTCCACAAACTTTTTTTGAAAATAATCAAAGCGTATTAATTTATGAAAGTCAAAATTTTTAACTTCACATTCACTTCACTTAAAAATTTTATAATGTCATCACTTTACATTAAGGAGAAATAATTATGAAAAAAAATATTTTATTCGCATCAGCACTTTTAACTAGCTCAATGCTTTTTGCAGATAGTCTAAAACTTGAAGGTACTATTGCACAAATTTATGATAACAATAAAACCTTACTTATTGACTCAATTTATGGCGGACAAATGGCTATAAAAGTTCTACCAAATACCGAAATAGAAATGGATGATTGTGGTATTTTTGGAACAGATAAAGATGGAACTTTTAAAGATTTACAAGTTGGAAATTTTTTAGAAAGTAAAATTTCTTATGGAGTACCTGCTACACCAAATACTCAAGCTATTCCAGTAGCTAGAAAAATTGAAATTCAATGTTATAAAAAAGCTTATTAATATAAATCCCTTAACAAGGGATTTATAAAAATCATTCTTTACTAAACTACTTCATCACTCTTAAATAAAAATTTAAACTCTTTTTTAACAAGCAATTTATAAAATAACACTTATATTTTCATCTAAGGCAAATAATGAAAAAATGGATTTTTATTGTTTTTTGTTTTATATTAGGTTTTATTATTCATATATTTTATATAGGATACACTAACGAACTTTTATTTAATAAATTTATTAAAAACAGCAATCCTGATTATACAATTACAGATATTTACTTCAAAAAAGGTTTTTTAACTTCTAAAGGAAGTTTTACTTTAAATCACTCTCATACACAGCTTTCAACCAAAATCAACCTTAAATTTAATAATTATTTTTTCTTAAATAAAATTATAAAAGGAAATTTTACAAATCCTTTTGATTTTTTAGATGAAGTGTTAAAAAACAATAAATTAGGAACCTTTACTCTCAAATTACACGATAACAACTCTAAAATATTTCTAAATATTAAAGATATAAATTTAAGCAATGAAGGCGGAGATACCATCATAAACGGTGGATATATTGAAGCTTTAATGAATAAAAATTTAGAAATTAAAAACATTAAAATACATTTTGATATGATTAATTTTTCTCAATTTTATACTAAATTTGTATTGCAAAATTTAAATTACGAACAATTTTTTAATAATCCTGTGCAATTTTATGAGTTAAATTTATTTAACGATAGCCAACAAGAGATCAACTTTGATTATCTTATACTAGATAATAATAAAATCAATTCTTTTTATAGTAAAAACCAAATAAATTTTAATGAAAAAAATTTAGTAGTAAACTTAAACATACAAGGAAAATCCAATGAAATTAATATTGATCTTAAATCTTTATTGGGTCAGAATTTGAATTTTAACAAAACAAAATTTAATATAACCATAAATAAATTTCTTAATTCAAATTTCAATATCTCTCATTTTATTCAAAAAAATCTTGATCTAACAATACAAAATTTAATTCTTGAAAAAAATAAACAAAATATCAGCCTACAAGGCAATTTAAATATTAACAACTCTTATCAAGCAAAATTGCAAGTTATCAGTTCAGATGAGCCTGATGAAATTTTTCCTTGGACAAAGGATTATGGAGGTTTAAATCAATATTTTTTAAAAGAAAATAATAACTTTTTTCTAAATTTATCTTATGATAGTTTAGCCAATCCTCAGCTAAAAATTAATGGTAGTGAATTTTCAAATATGGATTTAAATTAATGAGCCTAGCTTTGACCTTTCGCCCTGAACATTTTGATGATATTTTAGGACAATATGAGCTTATAGAAATTTTCAAAAAATTTACTGCTTTACAAAAACTTCCTCATAGTATTTTTTTTGGAACAGCAGGTTCTGGAAAAACAACTTTTGCTAGAGTTGTAGCCAAAGAATTTGGCTTAGATTTTTATGAATTTGATGGAGGAAATTTTAAACTCGAAGAACTAAGAAAAATTTTAGATAATTATAAAAATAGTCTTTATAAACCTTTAATTTTTATTGATGAAATTCACCGCCTTAGCAAAACCCAACAAGAAATGCTTTTAATTCCTATGGAAAATTACCGTTTAATTTTAATCGGCGCAAGCACTGAAAATCCCTATTTTGTTTTAAGTTCTGGCATAAGAAGTCGTTCCATGCTTTTTGAATTTAAATCTTTAGGGGTAAAAGAACTTGAAACTTTACTCTTGCGTGTACAAGAAAAAATGAAATTTAGTATTGATAAAGAAGCTAAAGATTTTCTACTTAAAAGCGCTGATGCAAGAGCTATGCTAAATTTGCTTGAATTTGTCTTGGTTTTAGATGAAAAACATATCAGTCTTGAAAATCTTAAAAAACTTCGCAACACCATAAATAGTGAAGGTGTTAGCTCAAAAGATACACATTATATTTTAGCAAGTGCAATGATAAAAAGTTTACGCGGAAGTGACGTTGATGCAGCTATTTATTATCTTGCAAGACTTATTGATGCAGGAGAAAGTGCGGATTTTATCGCTAGGCGTTTAGTGATTTTTTCAAGTGAAGATATCGGAAATGCCGATCCAAATGCTTTAAATTTAGCAGTTTCGACTCTAGAAGCTGTTAAAAATATAGGTTATCCTGAAGCAAGAATTATCCTAGCCCAATGCGTAGTTTATTTAGCAAGCACAATCAAATCCAATGCAAGCTACAAAGCTATCAATGAAGCTTTAAACTATGTAAAAAATAATGAAGCTTTAGAAATACCTAATTATCTTAACAACAATCATCAAGAAAAACAAAACTATCTTTATCCACATGATTTTGGTGGCTGGGTAGAGCAAAAATATCTTAGTAAAAATTTAAAATTTTATCATAGCAAGGGCTTAGGAGAAGAAGCAAAATTGTTAGATAATTTATATAAATTAAAAAACTATAAAGCTTAATTTTATTATTTAAAATTTACAAAATAAATGCTAAAATCAATATTTTATTTTCAAGGAAAAAGATGATTAAAATAGGAATTTATGGCGCTAAAGGACGAATGGGAAAACAGATTGAAGAATGTTTAAAAAGCGAAACACAAGTACAAATTTCGATACTTTATGATAAGGGTGGAAATTTAAAAGAGCTTTTTGAAAAAAGCGATGTGATTATTGATTTTTCTTCCCCAAGTGGAACTCATGAGCTTTTAAATTATGCAAGAACTATGCCTAAACCTTTGGTAATAGGTACAACAGGGCTTGATGAGAAAATTTTACATTTAATGCAAAGTGCTAGTGAAGTAATGCCGATTTTTTACGCGACCAATATGTCTTTAGGTGTTGCGGTTTTAAACTATCTTGCTAGTAAAGCCGGTCAAATGCTAAGAAATTTTGATATAGAAATTTTAGAAATGCATCATCGCCATAAAAAAGATGCACCAAGTGGTACAGCTATGACTTTAGCTCAAAGTGTAGCAAAAGCTAGAAATTTAGAACTTGAAAAAGTAAGAGTAAGTGGAAGAGATGGCATCATAGGTGAAAGAAGTAAAGATGAGATTGCCGTGATGAGTTTAAGGGGTGGCGATATAGTAGGACGTCATACGGTAGGTTTTTATGAAGATGGAGAATTTTTAGAACTTAATCATACCGCTACTTCAAGGGCGACTTTTGCTAAAGGTGCGATTAAAATCGCTATTTGGCTTAGTAAACAAGAAGCAAAAATGTATTCAATCAATGATTTTTTAGGAATTTAAAATGTGTGCAGTTGTAGGAGTTATTAATTCAAAAAATGCTAGTACTTATGCGTATTATGCCCTTTTTGCTATGCAACACCGTGGACAAGAGGCAAGTGGTATTAGTGTGAGCAATGGTAAAAATATTAAGACTATTAAAGCTAAAGGTGAAGTGAGTCAAATTTTTAATCCCGATAATTTAAAAACTTTAGAAGGTGAAATCGCTATAGGGCATAATCGCTATTCTACAGCAGGAAATTCAAGTTTAAACGATGCCCAACCCATAGCAGCCACTTCGGTTTTAGGTGATATTGCTTTAGCGCATAATGGAAATTTGGTCAATAAAGAAGAAGTAAGATCAAGACTTATTCAAGATGGGGCTATTTTTCAAACCAATATGGACACAGAAAATGTTGTTCATCTTATCGCAAGAAGTAAGCAAGAAAGTCTAAAAGATAGATTTATTGAGAGTTTAAAAGAATGTATAGGAGCTTATTGTTTTGTTTTAGCAAGCAAAGATAAACTTTATATTGTAAGAGATCCTCATGGGGTACGTCCTTTGTCTTTAGGACGTTTAAAAGATGGAGGCTATATAGTTGCTAGTGAAACTTGTGCTTTTGATCTTATAGAGGTTGAATTTATTCGCGATGTTAAACCAGGGGAAATGCTTATTTTTACTCAGGGAAATGATAAATTTGAAAGCATAGAACTTTTTTCTCAAACTCCTAGAATTTGCGCTTTTGAATACATTTATTTTGCTAGACCTGATAGCATAGTAGAAGGTAAAAGCGTGTATGAAGTGCGTAAAAAAATGGGCGAAGCTTTAGCTAAAAAATTTGCTTATAAAGCAGACTTTGTCGTGCCTGTGCCAGATAGTGGAGTAAGTGCAGCTATAGGTTTTGCTCAATATTTACAAATCCCTCTTGAAATGGCAATAGTAAGAAATCATTATATAGGAAGAACTTTTATAGAGCCAACTCAAGAGCTTAGAAATTTAAAAGTAAAATTAAAGCTTAACCCTATGCGTAAAGTTTTAGAAGGCAAAGAAATCGTAGTCATTGATGATAGCTTGGTGCGTGGCACTACTTCTAAAAAAATAATTTCCTTACTTCGTGCTGCAGGAGCGAGCAAAATCCATCTTGCCATAGCTTGTCCTGAGATCAAATTTCCTGATACTTACGGTATAGATACTCCAACTTTTGAAGAACTTATCAGCGCAAATAAAAATGCTGAAGAAGTGCGTGAATATGTAGAAGCTGATACGCTAAGTTTTTTAAGCATAGAAGAGCTAACTCAAAGCATAGGCAATGAAAGAAAATATTCTTTAATCAGTTTTGATGGAGATTATTTTATCAAATAATTTTATTTTAAATTAGGATTAGGCAAGGTTGCACTTGCACTTCCTACATTTATATTTTGAGTTGGTGGCAAAGGAGTATTTGGCGTATCAATTTGACTTAAGAGCTCTAAAGTTTGGTTAAATTCAAAGCTTTCCTCAGGGTTTTGTCCTAAGAATTTTTGCATAAATTCTTTTTTAGAAATAGCTTCATCAAGTTCTTTATCACTTCCTTTTTGATAAGCACCAATGCGAAGCAGTACTTCATTTTCTTTTAAAAGCGAGTTTAAACGCTTAAATTTTCTTGCCCAAAGTTTGTGTTCAGGACTTATAATATCACTCATTACCCTTGAAGCAGAGTTTTGTATATTAATAGGAGGATAAATTCCAAAGTCTGTTAATTCACGACTTAAAACAATATGTCCATCTAAGATAGAACGACTTTGATCGGCGATTGGATCGCTCATATCATCTCCATCTACTAAAACGGTAAAAAAGGCTGTTATAGTGCCTTTACCTTCTTCTTTACCCGTTCTTTCCATGAGTTGAGGCAAAAGACTTAAAACGCTTGGCGGATAACCTTTGGTTGTAGGAGGCTCCCCAAGAGCTAGTCCTATTTCTCTTTGCGCCATAGCAAAACGCGTTACACTATCCATGATAAAAAGTACATCTTTACCTTGTTCTTTAAAATATTCTGCCACACTCATTGCACAAAAAGCACCGTATTTACGCATCAAAGCACTATCATCACTTGTAGCAACAATAATCACTGTATCATCGAGCTTTCCGCCTAAATTTTTTTGTATAAATTCAGGAATTTCACGCCCCCTTTCTCCTATGAGAGCCACTACTTTTATAGGAGCTTTGGAATTTTTAACTATCATTCCCATAAGAGTGGATTTTCCTACCCCACTTCCTGCAAAAATACCAAGTTTTTGTCCTACACCACAAGTTAAAAGCGCGTCTATAGTTTTAACACCCACGGGAAAAACTTCTTCTATAAGCCCTCTTTTCATCGCATCAATAGGTGCACGCATTATAGGCATATATTTACTTACTTCTATAGCTCCTTTACCATCTTTTGGGCGCATAAAAGGATCTACTACTCTGCCTAAAAGTTCATCACTAACGCCTATTTGCATACCTGCATCACTTATGAAAGCACGATCGCCTATTTTAAAACCTTCTATAAAAGAAAACGGGCTTAAGTAACTAAATTGCTCTTTAATTTCTACTACCATAGCTAGAGTGGTTAAATTTTGATTTTCATTAGAGACTAGCTTCACTATATCTCCAACTCCTGTTTTAAGCCCACGAATTTCTATATTTGTAGCAGAAATTTTTGTAATCTCTCCAAAAATAGCACTTAAATTTTCTTTGCCAAGTTTGGAACGAAGTTTTTCAAGATTCATTAAAATCTTACCTGTTTAGCAGAGTTTATAAGAGAAAAAAATTCCTCTCTAGTTTTTTCATTTTTCAAGAAAATTCCACGCAAAGCTGAAGTTGTAGTGGTGGAATTAGCTTTTTGTACTCCACGCATTTCAACACACATATGTCTTGCTTCTATGACTACGCCAACACCTTTGGCATCGACATTTTCCATTAAAGCTTGTGCGATTTGTTCGGTAAGTTGTTCTTGAATTTGAAGTCTTCTTGCAAACACCTCTACAAGGCGTGGAATTTTGCTTAAACCTACTACTTTTTTATTAGGAATATAGGCTACATGAGCACGCCCAAAAAAAGGTAAAAGATGATGTTCGCAAAGACTATAAAATTCTATATCACGCACCAAAACCATTTCATTATTAGAGCTTTCAAATAAAGCATTATTTAAAATTTCTTTGACATTTTGCGTATAACCACTAGTAAGAAATTCATAAGCTTTAAAAACACGATTTGGTGTTTTAATAAGCCCTTCACGATTTGGATTTTCTCCTATAATTTCAAGCATGGTTTTAACACAATCTTCAAATTTTTTTTGCAAATTTTTCTCCAAAAATATTTTTATATTTTAATAATAATGTTATATTGCAATTTTATCATAAATTACTTTAAAATTTTATGCAAGTAATAAGGAAAAATTTGCTATCATTAAAAGCAAATTTTATTTTATAAGGAAAAAAACTATGGAAGTAAAGGCAAAGCAACTAGATTCTGTTAATGCGACTGCTAGTGTAAAAATTCCTTCAGGAATGATCAAAAATGAAATAGAAAATTTAGCAAAAAAAGCTTCTAAAAGTGTAAAAATGGATGGGTTTAGACCAGGAAAAGTTCCTGTAAGTGCTGTACTTAAAAGATATGAAAGAGAACTCACTCAAGACGCAGAACAAAATCTTTTTAAATCCGCTGTAAATAGTGCTTTACAAGAACTTAAAAAAGAAAGTAAAGAGCTTGTAGGTGAGCCATATTTTGAAAAATTTGATCGTAAAGATGGAGAAATTATTGCTGAGTTAATACTTTCTTTTAAACCTGAAATCAAACTTGAGGGTTATGAAAAACTTATCCCCGAATATCAAACTCCAAAAGTAAGTAAAAAAGAAATTGATGAGAAAAAAGATGAACTTTTAAAGCGTTTTGCTACTCCTGAAGCTATAAAAACAAAAAGAGCTTTAAAAGAAGGTGATTTTGCAAAATTTGATTTTGAAGGTTTTGTAGATGATAAAGCTTTTGAAGGTGGCAAAGCTGAAAATTATGTTTTAGAAATTGGTTCTAAGCAATTTATTCCAGGTTTTGAAGATGGTATGGTAGGAATGAAAATAGGTGAAGAAAAAGATATCAAAGTAACTTTCCCTAAAGAATACGGTGCGGCGCATTTAGCGGGTAAAGATGCGGTATTTAAAGTAAAACTACATGAAATTCAAGAGCTTAAAATTCCAGAACTTGATGATGAAATGCTTAAAAAACTTTTACCAGGAGAAGAAAAAGCTAGTATTGAAGTTTTAGATGAAAAATTAAAAGAGCAAATCAAAAATGAAAAACTTTTCAAACTTGTAAGTGATGAATTAAAAGGCAAATTTGCAGATGCTTTGATTGAAAAATATAATTTTGATTTACCTAAAGGCATAGTAGAACAAGAAACTGATATGCAAATGCGTGCAGCTTTTAATACTTTTAGTGAAAAAGAAATTGAAGAGCTTAAAGCAAGCAAAGAAAAATATCAAGAAAAACGTGATTCTTTTAAAGAAGAAGCACAAAAAAGTGTAAAACTTACTTTTATTATTGATGAGCTTGCAAAATTGCGTAAGATTGAAGTAAATGATCAAGAATTGATTCAAGCGATTTATTTTGAAGCATATCGCTATGGTATGAATCCAAAAGAACATTTAGAAAACTATAAAAAACAAGGAGCTTTGCCTGCTGTGAAAATGGCTTTAATTGAAGAAAAACTTTTTAATGATATTTTTATGCCAAAAACAGAAAAATCGGAAAAAGTGAGCAAAAAAGAGAAAGAAGATAAATAATGTTTATTCCTTATGTTATTGAAAAATCTAGTCGTGGTGAAAGAAGTTATGACATTTATTCACGCCTTTTAAAAGATAGAATTATTATGTTAAGTGGTGAAATTCATGATGAACTTGCCGCTTCTATCGTAGCACAACTTCTTTTTTTAGAAGCTGAAGATCCTACAAAAGATATTTATCTTTATATCAATTCTCCAGGTGGTGTAATTACAAGTGGTTTTAGCATTTATGATACTATGAACTATATCAAACCTGATGTTTGTACGATTTGTATAGGACAAGCTGCTTCCATGGGAGCATTTTTGCTTAGTTGTGGCGCAGAAGGAAAACGCTTTGCTTTGCCTAATTCACGTATTATGATTCATCAACCTTTAGGTGGAGCTAGAGGTCAAGCCACAGATATTGAAATTCAAGCCAAAGAAATTTTAAGACTCAAAACTATACTTAATGATATTTTGGCAAAAAATACTAAGCAAAAAGTTGCAAAAATAGCAAAAGATACAGAAAGAGATTTTTTCATGTCAGCACAAGAAGCTAAAGAATATGGGCTGATTGATAAGGTTTTGGAAAAAAGTTTTAAATGATTTCTTTGGAGATCATTTAAAACAAAGGCTTTTTAATGGTTAGAAAAATTATCACTTATCCCAATCCTAGACTTTTTTTAAACTCTGAAATTGTAAATAAATTTGATACAGAACTTCACACCTTACTTGATGATATGTATGAAACTATGATAGCAAGTAATGGAGTAGGTTTAGCAGCTATTCAAGTGGATATTCCTTTGCGTGTTTTACTTGTGAATATTTTTAATGAAAATGATGAACAAAAAAAAGAAGATTTGCTAGAGATTATCAATCCTGAAATTATTCCTTTAGATGAAGAAATGATCACTTGCACAGAAGGATGTTTGAGTGTGCCAGATTTTTTTGAAGAAGTGAAACGCTATAATCATATCTTGCTTAAATATCAAGATCGCTTTGGAGAATTTAAAGAACTTGAAGCAAAAGGTTTTTTAGCTGTGGCTATTCAACACGAAAATGATCATTTAAATGGACATTTATTTATAGAAAAAATTTCCTTTGCTAAGCGTCAAAAATTCGATAAAGAATTTAAGAAAAAGAAGAAAAATCATAAAAAAGAGAAATGAAAAAACTAAAGTGCATAAGCTTTCATGAAGGCTTAGACATTATAGAGGTAGAATCCACTTTTACAAGAGGTTTGCCAAATTTAAGCATAGTAGGGCTTGCAAGTGCAGCGATTAAGGAAAGTGTCGAACGCATCAAAGCCACGCTTTTAAGTTGTGATTTTGCTTTTCCTGCTAAAAAAATTACTATCAATCTTAGTCCTTCAGGCATCCCAAAAAAGGGATCGCATTTTGATTTGGCTATCGCTTTATTAATTCTTTTACAAAATGAAGAATTAGATGACTTTTTTGTAGTAGGAGAATTAGGACTTGATGGAAGTATTAAAAGTACAAACGAGCTTTTTTCTTTGATTTTGTTTCTCTCTGCTAAAATTAAAAAAACTAAGATCGTTGTTCCAAAAAGTATAGCACAAAAAGCTTCCATGATACCAAATTTAGAGGTTTATGGACTTGAAAATTTAAATGAAGCAATAGAGTTTTTTAAAGAAAAAAATTATGAAAATTTTCGCTTTTCTCACAATCATCCTTTATTTACAAACCCTTTACAAATAGAAAATGAAATTTTTTTACAAAATATGGATTTTAAACTTGACTTTAAAGATATCAAAGGACAGGAAAAAGCCAAAAGAGCTTGCATGATAGCTGCTTTAGGTATGCATAATATCTTATTTGAAGGAAGTCCAGGAAGTGGTAAAAGCATGTGTGCTAAACGCCTTGTTTATATCATGCCCCCTCAAAGTTTAAGTGAAATTTTAATGCAAAATGCTTATATGTCTTTAGATTCAAAAGATTGTGAATTTACTAAAATTCGTGCTTTTCGTCATCCTCATCATACTTCTACAAGAGCAAGTATTTTTGGCGGAGGAACAAAAAATGCCAGAATTGGAGAAGTAGCACTTGCAAATGGCGGAGTATTATTTTTTGATGAATTTCCACATTTTAACAAGCAAATCATAGAGAGTTTAAGAGAACCTTTGGAGGATTATAAAATTCATATTTCAAGAGTAAATTCCAAAATCACTTATGAAACAAAATTTAGCTTTATAGCTGCCCAAAATCCTTGTCCTTGTGGAAATTTATTCTCCAAAAATCTTTCTTGCGTTTGTAGCGAAAATGAGATTAAAAAGTATAAAAATCACATTTCAACTCCTATTATGGATAGGATTGATCTTTATGTAGCTATGGATGAGATCAGTAAGGATGATAAAGCAAGTATAAGTTCTAAAGAAATGAGTGAAAAAATTTTACAAGCTTTTATTTTTGGTAAAAAACGGGGGCAAAAAGAATTTAATGGGAAATTAAAAGATGAAGATTTGAGTCGTTTTTGTGTATTGGAAAAAGATGCTAAAGATACGCTAGATTTAGCAATTTCACGTTATAATCTTTCTTTGCGATCACTCAATAAAATTTTAAAAGTTTCAAGAAGTATAGCGGATTTAGAACAAAGTCTTAATATTAACAAAACCCATATTTTAGAAGCTTTAAGCTTTAGAGCAAGGAATTAAAATGGAAAATAAAAGTATAGCTATCTTTATAGATGCAGAAAATATCCCTGCAAAATACGCTAAAAGTATTTTTGATATCGCTTCAGATTATGGAGAAGTTATCATTAAACGCATTTATGGAGACTGGACTCAAAAAAATATACAAGGTTGGAGAGAGCAAATTGCTGAATATTCTTTAATCGCTATGCAACAATTTAATTTTGCAGCCAATAAAAACTCAAGCGATATGTATTTAATCACTGAAATCATGTCCATATTTTATGAAAAAAATATAGATATTTTTGTTATTGTTTCAAGCGATAGTGATTATACTTCACTCATTCAAAAATTAAGAGAAAATAAAAAACAAGTTATAGGAATGGGGCTTGAAAAGTCTATAAAATCTTATATAAATGCTTTTAGTGAATTTTTTTATTTAGATAAAGATGAGAGTAAAAAAGAAGATATTTTAAGTAAGGATTATTTAAGAGCTTTAATCAATATCACCGAACAGCTTATCGATGAAAAAGGGCGTGCCGAATACGCACAAATCCGCACTAATATGAACCGCAAATACTCGGATTTTCATCCACAAAATTATGGTTTTAAGAATTTTCGTGCTTTGATCCAGAAATTTTTACCCAAAATGAAAAAATTTGAAGAAGAAAGAGAAAAAAATATATATTTTTTGGTGAAAAAAGATTATGAAAGCTATTATTGATAATATAAAAATTTTAGAACAAAATGCTATAAATAAAGGTTTAGATGAGCTTATTTTAATGGAAAATGCAGGATTAAATTTAGCCAAGCTGATTAAAAAAGAAGCTAAAAAAATCCGCATTCAATGCAAGATTAAAAAAGTAAAAATACTTTTTTTATTAGGTGGGGGCAACAACGCTTCAGATGGCTTGGTGGCTTTAAGAAATTTAAAACACGTTAAAGCTTATAAAATAGGCTTTAAAGAAAATACGCTTTTTAAAAAACAAGAGCAAATTTTACAAAATTATGCTTTTAAATTTTGTAAAAAAGAACCTGATTTTAAGAAATTTCATATTATTGTTGATTGTATTTTAGGCACAGGTTCAAATCGTTGTTTAGATGAAAAAACAAGTTTAATCATTCAAAAAGTTAATCAAAGCAAAGCTTTAAAAATAGCTTGTGATATACCTACAAATTTGGGATTTTATCCTTGTTTTAAAGCTGATATTACACTTTGTATGGGAGTTTTAAAGGAAATTTTACTTGAAGATTTTGCTAAGGAATTTGTAGGGAGGATTAAAATAGCCAATTTAGGCATTAGTTCTAAGAAATTTTACTCTAATTCTCAAGCTTTTTTACTTGAAAAAAAAGATTTAAAAACTATAGATAGAAAAATCAATACCAATAAAGGAAATTTTGGCCATATTTATATAGTTGCCAATGCAAGTGCTGGAACTTTAGCAGGACTTGGAGCCTTAAATTTTGGAGCAGGTCTTGTTTCTTTGGTGGCACAAAAAAGTTTCTCGCCTCTTTTGATGTTAAAAGAAAAAATTGAAAATAATGCAAGTGCTATTGCTTTAGGAATGGGGCTTGAAAATTTGGATTTTCTAAAAGATGAAATTTTGCAAAACACTCCTTTAATCTTGGATGCAAACTGCTTTTTAAGTGAAGCTTTACTTTGGTATTTAAATAGAAAAGATGTCGTTATAACCCCTCATCCAAAAGAATTTATAAGACTTTATAAAATGTGCTTTGATGAGGATTTAGATATAGAAATATTACAAAAAAATCGCTTTTTCTATGCTAGAAAATTTTCGCAAAATTATGATTGTGTTCTTGTTTTAAAAGGAGCAAATCCTATTATTGTGCAAAAAGAAAAATTATTTGTTGTAAATTTAGGAAATCAAGCTTTAGCTAAAGGTGGGAGCGGAGATGTTTTAAGTGGAATGATTGCTGCACATTTAGGTTTTGGTTTTAGTGCTTTAGAAGCAGCAAAAAATGCTACTTTAGCTCATGGACTTGTTGCAAAAAAATATAAATTTAATAAAAATAGCTTTGACGCTTTAAAACTTATCAAAGGTTTAAAATGCTTGTAAAATTAGCTGTACTTTTTAGTGGAAATGGAAGTAATTTAAAAAATATTTTAGAAAAACTTCATAAAAAAACTATAGGGGAAAATACCTATGAAGTAGTACTTTGCCTTTGCAATAACAAAGATGCTTTTGGTATACAAAGGGCAAAAAAATTTGGTCTTGATACTGTCATTGTTGATCATAAGGCTTATAATACTCGTGAAGAATTTGATATGATTTTGGTACAAAAAATCAAAGAAAGTGGAGCAAATCTTACTGTATTAGCAGGTTTTATGAGAATTTTAAGTCCTGTTTTTACAAAAAATATTAAGGCAATTAACCTTCATCCTTCTTTATTGCCACTTTTTAAAGGAGCACATGCAATTAAAGAAAGCTATGAAAGCGATATGAAAGTAGCTGGCGTGAGTGTGCATTGGGTCAATGAAGAACTTGATGGCGGAATGATTATAGCTCAAAAAGCTTTTGAGAAAAGAAATTTGAGTTTTGAAGAATTTGAAGAAAAAATTCATAGCCTAGAACATGAAATTTTACCTTTAAGTGTGATTGAAATTTTTTCTTAAAGAATTAAAGGCATTTGCTTTAAAACTATAAAATATCACTTTAAAAAAATTTTAAAATTTTCAAGGAAATTTATGTTTGAATGGATATTTAGTATTGATGGTTGGATTACTTTAGCTACTTTAAGTGCTCTTGAAATTGTACTAGGGATAGATAATATCATTTTTTTAGCTATTTTAGTAAGCAAACTACCCCCTGAACATCGTGATAAAGGACGTATCTTAGGTTTAGCTTTTGCAATGATTACAAGAATTTTACTTCTTTTATCTCTTTTTTGGGTAATGAAACTTGTAACACCTTTGTTTAGTGTATTGGGCAATGAAATTTCAGGAAGAGATCTAGTTCTTTTACTAGGTGGGCTTTTCTTGATTGTAAAGTCTATTAAAGAAATTAAAGAGCAAATTTCTCATCAAGAAGAAGGCCAAAGTCATTTTAAAGTAAGCAATAAACTTTGGATAGTTGTAGCTGAAATTGCTGTGATTGACATAGTGTTTTCACTTGATAGTGTTATTACCGCAGTAGGAATTGCTCAAGATGTAACCATTATGATTATCGCTGTTATTATTGCAATAACTGTGATGCTTTTTGCTTCTAAACCTATAGCAGATTTTGTTGAAAAATATCCAAGCATTAAAATTTTAGCCTTAGCTTTTTTGGTGCTAATAGGCGTAGTTTTAGTTGCTGAAAGTTTTGATATTCATATTGATAAGGCATATATTTATACCGCTATGGCTTTTGCTTTAGTGGTGCAAATTTTAAATATTTTAGATCAAAGAAAGGAAAAAAATGGCTAAAGACGCTAATGGAATAGAACTTAACGCAGGTGATAGCGTGAGTGTAATAAAAGATCTTAAGGTTAAAGGTGCAAGTACAACTTTAAAACGTGGAACTACTATAAAAAATATTAAGCTCACTTCTAAAGAAAGTGAAATTGAAGCTAGAGTAGATAAATTTGGCGTTATTGTTTTAAAAACTGAATTTTTAAAGAAAATCTAGGCAAAGAATGTGCGAATCTTACTTGTTTTAAGAGGGAATTATTATGCAGGACAAGAAGAATTTATCAAAAATAATAAACTTCAAAATTATACACTTGATTTAAATGCTTTGCGTCTTTTATCAGGAAGCGTCAAAAATATAGTCAGTGAATATAAAATTTTAAATGTTAAAAATGATGAAGATTTGAGTAAAATTTTACTCAAACTTCTAGAAATGCGTATGCAAAAAGGTGAGTTTTGCATCATAAACGCTTACAATGAAACATTAAAAATTTACAAAGACTTAGCTAAACAATATCGCTATAAAATGTATGTTATTGTTTTTGATAGCTCTTTAAAACAATGTCAAGAAAAAAATCTTTTAGAAGCTAAAAAAAATGGATATATCATCCCTTATGCTCTTTTGGAAAAAACTCAAGATTTGCTCAAAAAAAATCCAAAAAAATACGCAATTTTAGACTCAAGTGACTGGAAAAAATGTCTTTACCAAATGCCAAATTTAAGCAAATACAAAAAAATTCATCATATAGGAGATTTACAAGGTTGTTATAGTGTTTTAAAAGAATACATTAAAACAATCAAAGAAGATGAATTTTATATATTTTTAGGAGATTATATCAACAGAGGTATAGAAAATGGCAAAGTAATAAAATTTCTTTTAAAAATTTGTGAAAAAGAAAATGTATGCTTACTAGAAGGAAATCACGAAAGACATCTTATAAAATGGGCTAATGGAGAATTGTCAAATTCCAAAGAATTTAATGAAAATACTTTAAAGGATTTTAGAAAAGAAAAACTTACTCCAAGAGATGCTAGAAAACTCTATCCTCATCTAAAAGAATGTTTATACTACAAATTCCAAAATAAATTCATATTTTGTTCACATGGAGGAGTAAATTTTATACCCTCCAAACCTGAAAAAATAAGTTTTATACCAAGCCATGACTTTATTTATGGTGTAGGTGGATATGAAGACAGTCAAAAAGTAGCAAATCAATTTTGTAATTTCACCTCGGACAATCTTTATCAAATCTTTGGACACAGAAATAAAGAAAAACTTCCTATGAAAATAGCCAAAAGAGTATTTTTATGCGAGGGGAAAATAGATGATGGTGGATATTTACGCGTAGTTACACTAGATGAAAAAGGTTTTGAGTGTATAGAAATTAAAAACCAAATTTACAAAAAGAAATAAGCCTAAAGAGGCTTATTCTTCATCTTTATTTGTTTTTTTAACTACCTTAACACGCTCTATAGAATTCCCATCCATTTTTTTAACTTCATAGTAACAAAGTTCATCTTCAATGCGATCTCCTACCATAGGCAAGCGTCCTAAAAGATTAAATACATAACCACCTATAGTAACTTGTTCTAAATCCTCATCATAGTTTATTACAAGCATTTCTTCAACAGTTTCTATATCGCATCGTCCTTGAAATTCATAGATATTTTCAGCAAGTTTTTTATAGCTGTCTTCTTCATGCTCGCTTTTAATTTCGCCAATAATTTCTTCCATGATATCTTCCATGGTTAAAATTCCAGCAGTTCCACCATACTCATCAACTACTAATGCAGTATGAGAGCGTTCTTTATTCATCATTACAAGTACTTTTGAAATGCTGATATTTTCAGGAACCAAAATCAAAGGTTTAACAAAAGTATCTAAATTTTGACTTTTATGGTTTAATTCATTTTGTATTATATCTCGTATGTGTATCATACCTAAAATAGTATCTTTAGAACCATCAATATAAGGAAAGCGAGTATGTTTATGCTCACAAATGATTTGCATATTTTCTTCGTAACTTTTTTGTTTATTTAGACAAATCATATCTTTTCTAGGAGTCATAATCTCTTTAGCAACAGTATCTGAAAAATCAACAGCATTGCGTATGATCTCTGTTTCAAATTCATCTAAAACTCCACCTTTTTGACTCTCACTTGCTATGATTTTAATTTCTTCTTCGCTATGAGTTAGCTCGCTTTCTTTAGCAGGTTTTATTCCAAAAAGTTTCAAACTTATAGCTGCTAAAAAATCGAAAATTTTAATACAAGGCAAAAAGAGCATCCAAAACCAATGAAGCGGTCTAGCTATAAATAAAACCGCTTTATCTGCAACTGCAATAGCTATACTTTTCGGCACAAGTTCTCCTAAAACCACATGCAAAAGAGTAATAATGCTAAAAGCAATAATGAAAGCTATAGTATGGATAATAACAGTGCTAAAACCAAGATTAATAAGCGGAATTTCTAGCATTTTTGCAATAGCAGGCTCACCTATCCAACCAAGAGCTAGAGAACTTAAAGTAATTCCTAATTGACAAGCACTAAGATACGTATCAAGCCTTGAAGTAACCTCCAAAGCTTTCTTGGCACCAGCTTTTTTTTCTTTTACCATCTCTTCAAGCTTGGAACGACGTACTTTAACAATACTAAATTCAGACAAAACAAAAAAACCATTTAAAAACACTAGAGCAAGTGCAACAACAACCATAAGCATAGAATATCCTGCATCAAAAGATGCTGTAGAAGTTTGGTTTAAATCCAAAACCTGACTGGGGTCCAATGAAGCTCCTTAAGAAATAAAATATTATTGAACCTTATTATACACAATTAAAAGTAAAATTTTTGCTTAAAAGACTCTTTTAATTAAACTTTAATTTTTGCTATAGTTTAATTAAAATTATGAAAATACTAAAAATTTTAATTATTTTTTGCGCCCTATTAACCTTAGCTATCGTTTATGCTCCACAACCTATAACTCCTTTACTTTCTAATTATTTTAATGTGAGTTTGCATCAAATTTCTTGGGTGATTAGTATCACACTCATTCCTTTGGCTGTAGCTCCTTTAATTTATGGATATTTGCTTGAAATTTTTTCCTTAAAAAAAATTCTTATTTTTTCTTTGTTTATGTGTGCATTTTTTGGAATCATCGGAAATTTAAGCAATAATTTTTATTTTTTTCTTTTCTTTAGATTTTTACAAGCTCTTTGCATACCTGCTATACTTACAGCACTTCTTACCTTACTTAGTCGTTTAGAAAATGAAAATATACAAAAAAATATAGCAATTTATGTAGGTGCTACAACTTTTGGAGGTTTTGTTGGTAGAGTGTTTGGGAGCTTTTTAAGTGATCTTTTTTCTTGGCATTTTGCTTTAAATTTTTTTGCTATTTTAATGCTTTGTTCTGGTTTTTTGTTTTTATTTTTTAAAGAACACTGCACCAATTTAAATACGCAAATTTCACTAAAAGATTTTTTACCTTTTATTAAAGAGGTTAAATTTATAGTGATTTTATCCTGTGTTTTTATCATCTTTTTTTCCTTTCAAAGCATAGTAAGTTTTTTACCTTTCCATTTAAAAGAAAGTGTAGCCAATATAACACAAACACAAATTGGACTTGTTTATTTGGGCTTTTTAACAGGAGTTATTAGCTCCCTACTTATAGGAAAAACTATAGCTTTTTTTGGTTCAAAAATTCGTACAGCCATTTTTGGTTTTGTTGTTTTTATTACAGGTTGTTTTTGTATGTTAATAAATAATTTTTACTTCACATTTTTTGCCATGTTTGTGTTTTGTAGCGGAATGTTTATCAGTCATTGCATATTTTCAGGACTTTTAAATTCATCTACCAATAAAAAAGGATTGGCAAATGGGCTATACTTAGCATTTTATTACAGTGGGGGTGCTATAGGTTCTGTATTACCAAGTTTTTATTATGAAAGTTTTGGCTGGGAATTTTTATGTATATTCACAGCCTCTTTGCTTTTTATTGCTTTACTTGTTTTTATCAAATTTAGATATTTTTATAGGCACTAATGTTCTTTATAAGCTATGTTTTTCTCAAATTCCTTTAAACGCTTATATATACTTCTAAGTTGAGTGATAGTTGTCCAGTTTGTGATAAAAACACTAAAAGAGCTTCGCACTTGATCAAAAGCATTATTAATCTGCATTACAATACCAAGTCCTATAGCTCCAGCAAAAAGCCCTGGTGCCATGATTAAAAATGGCACTATAACTATCATTTGCTCAAATAAAATGAGCCAAATATTAAAATATCCATAATGTAAAAAAAGTCTTTTATAGTTAAATTTAAGCCCTGTAAAAAGCTCTATCATAGTCTCATTTTTAGCGTATTCTTTGCGATTATCCTCAGCATAAACAAGCTCTTTTCTAAAAGCTGCTTCAGCTTTTTGATTGTTATATTCAAGTCCGGGAAGCTTAATACCTACAAACCATGACACAACCAAGCCTCCTAAAGAAATCAAAAGTGCAATATAAACAAGTAAACCATCAATGTTTTTTAAAAAATAAAAAGAAGAATTTTCGCTTAAATTTGCAAATAAAGCTTTACTCACAACATCACTTAAACTCCATAAAATCGGAATAAATGCTACAAGGGTCATCAAAGCTTTTATAAAACTAAGTCCTAAACTCTCTACGATTTTGGAAAAATTATAAGTATCTTCTTGAATTCTTTGCGAACTTCCTTCTATATTGTCATCTTTATTTTTCCAAAATTTTAAATAAGAAAAAGTCATAGCCTCACGCCACTTAAAAGCATAGACACTAGCAAAATAGATATTAATCGTAGCGATTAAAACATAAGGAATAGCAATAGCCAAAAAAACTAAAATCAAAGCATAAAAATCATTTGCTGAATAATTTAGCTTTTCAATCATAGCCCTAGAGTTGAAAAAATATTCTAATAAATTTTGATAATAATACAATGCGCCTTTATTGATAAAATTAGCTTTTTGGAAATTTTGCTCGGCTCTTTGATTAGCCTCTTGGATTAAAGTGGTATTATTTTCGAAATTAGTGTCTATTTTTTGTGTTAAATTTGAATCTAAAATTTCTATTTTAGGTTTTTGCAAGACATTATAAAAATCACTATACCATGAATTTATAGCAACATTAAGACTTGTTTGAATGAAAAGAAAAAATAAGAGTAAAAAAAGTCCTAAATAAGCCCATAAAGCCCATTTTTTACTTGCAAAAAATGAAGAAAACATGCTACCACCTTTTAAAAGAAAAATTTTAATCAACTTTATTTAATCAAGAGTTTATTAAAAACATAAATTTATCAACATATGTATCAAAAATAAACCTCTTTATTCTTTAAAGAAATATAAAAATATAAAGATTACGTCATATTTACTTTTTAATATTAATATTTCTTATCAAAATATCTAAAAGGAATTAATGTCTATGAAAAAAATAATTTTATTTTTATTATGCATTGGCTTTGCTTTTGCTTGTTCTGAACATTCTCATACTGATTTTAAAGATCTTAATAAGACCGAGTATAATTCTCAATAAAGGATAAAATATGAAAAAAATCTTCTTTATGTTTTTAACGGCTGTTTCATTTTTAGGTGCTAGTGAGCTTAATATTTACTCAGCAAGACATTATGATGCTGATTTTCAGATTATTAAGAAATTTGAAGAAAAAACGGGCATTAAGGTCAATCATACTCAAGCTAAAGCTTCAGAACTTATTAAAAGACTTTCTCTTGAAGGAAGTAATTCTCCTGCTGATATTTTCATCACAGCTGATATTTCAAATCTTACAGAAGCTAAGAATTTAGGACTTTTATCCCCTGTTTCATCAAAATATTTAGAAGAATTTATACCCGCTCATTTAAGAGATAAGGATAAAGAATGGTTTGCGATTACAAAAAGAGCAAGAATTATTGCTTACAACAAAAACACAAATATCGATATTAGCAAAATGAAAAATTATGAAGATTTAGCAAAAGCTGAATTTAAAGGAGAAATTGTTATGAGAAGTGCTACAGCTCCTTATAGCAAAACTCTTTTAGCATCTATTATAGCTAATGACGGAAATAAAGAGGCTAAAGCATGGGCTAAAGGTGTGCTTGAAAATCTTGCGACAAATCCAAAGGGTGGGGATAGAGATCAAGCCAGACAAGTATTTGCAGGCGAAGCTAAATTTGCAGTTATGAATACTTATTATATAGGGCTTTTAAAGAATTCTAAAAATCCAAAAGATGTAGAAGTGGGGAATTCTTTGGGTATTATTTTTCCTAATCAAGACAATAGAGGAACGCATATTAACATTAGCGGTATTGCTATGACAAAATCAAGTAAAAATCAAGATGCGGCTAAAAAATTTATGGAATTTATGTTAAGTCCTGAAATTCAAAAAATTCTTACTGATAGTAATTATGAATTTCCTATAAGAAATGATGTAGAATTAAGCCAAACTGTAAAAGATTTTGGAACTTTCAAAGAAGATCAAATCCCTGTGAGTAAGATAGCAGAAAATATTAAAGAAGCTGTTAAAATTTACGATGAAGTCGGTTTTAGATAATGTATAAATCCCTAAAATACTATAAACTCTGGGCAATTTTACTTGCCCTTTTTCTTGCTTTGCCTATTTTTGGTATTTTTGCTGAACTTTTTTATATTTTATTTCAAAATTTTAATGCAAGTGATTTAACCCAATTTTCATCTATTAAAGAAAATTTGAGTCATTTTTTTGATTATTTATTTTTAAAATTCATCAAAGATACTTTTATAATTAGCATGGGAGTATTGTGTTTGAGCTTGATTTTGGGTGTGAGTTCTGCTTATTTAATCGCAAATTATGATTTTTATTTCTGTAAAATTTTAGAAAAATTACTCATTTTACCCTTGGCTATACCTGCTTATATTTTAGCCTTTGTTTATGTAGGAATTATGGATTTTCAAGGATTTTTTCACAAAAATTTTGGCTTTAGGATAGATTTTTTCAATCATTATGGTGTTATTTTTGTTTTGTCTATTTCTTTATATCCTTATATTTATTTATTTGCTAAAACAGCTTTTAAAAGTGAAGCCAAAGAGGCTTATGAAGTAGCTAAAATCATGAAATATTCTGAATTTAGAATTTTTACACGCGTGGCACTTTTGAGTGCAAGACCTGCCATTTTTTCTGGAACTTTATTGGTTTTAATGGAAACTTTGAGTGATTATGGTGCAAGTGCTTATTTGGGAGTGGATACTTTTTCGGCTGGAATTTTTAAACTCTGGTATGATTTGAATGATTCTTATTCTTCTAGTGTTTTATCGGGTATTTTAATGCTTTTTGTATTTTTGATTATGTATGTGGATTATTATTATAAAAATAAACATCATTATAGTTTTAATCAAAATTTAACTCTTTTTATCAAAAAAAGAAAATTAAATCCTATTAAACAAATTCTATCCTGTATTTATTGTTTTATGATTGCTTTTGTAGGTTTTATTTTACCTTTTATTTGGCTAGTTTATTGGGGGCTAAAAGATCATAAGCTTTTTGAATCACAATTTTATATTATCAGTTTTAAAACTATAATCTTAGCTTTAATCACTGCTTTAATTACCACTTTTTTAGCTTATTTTTTGATGTTTAGTTCTAGGATAGTTAAAAATCATTTTTTTAATTTATTTATTTTAAAAATAAGTTCTTTGGGTTATTCTATACCTGCTGCTGCTTTAGGGATTAGCATTATAGTGCTTTTTGTATTTTTGGATAAAATTTTTCACATGAGTTTATTGGGAAATTCTTTATTTGTTCTTATTTTTGCTTATATAATTCGTTTTTTAGCGAGTGCAATTTATTCTTTAGAGGGAGGATATAATAAAATTCATCTAAATATTGATGAAGCAAGTTTAAATTTAAGAACGAGTTATTTTATTTTATTTTTTAAAATTCACACACCTTTAATGAAACATTTTTTATTTTTGGCTTTTATTATTGTTTTTATTGATACGATTAAAGAACTTCCTTTAAGTAGAATTTTAGCGCCTTTTGGCTTTGAAACTTTAAGTGTTAAAGCTTTCTGGTTTGCAAGTGATGAAAGAATTTATGATGCAGCTTTGCCTTCCTTGTTTATCGTTTTTCTTTCTTTAATGGTTGTTGTTTGGATGGATAAAATCACAAGGAAAGATGATGTTAGAAATTAAAAATTTATCTAAAAATTTTGGAAAAATACAAGCTTTAGAAAATATCAATCTTCATGTCAAAGAAGGAGAATTTTTAAGCATTTTAGGAGGTAGCGGAAGCGGAAAAAGCACGCTTTTAAGGATTATTGCTAAGCTTGAACAAGCTAGTTCTTATGATTTGTTTTCTTGCAAAGGTGAAGTGGCTTTGATGTTTCAAAATTATGCTTTATTTCCTCATTTAAATGTTGAAAAAAACATACTTTTTGCACTTTATGATAAAAAAGATAAAAATCAAATTTTAAATCATTTGCTTAAAACTTTTGAAATTGAAGATTTAAGATATAAAAAAATCGATGAAATTTCAGGAGGACAAGCGCAAAGAGTGGCTTTTGCTAGAGCTATGGCAAGAGGATGTAAGCTTTTGCTTTTAGATGAACCTTTTTCTAATTTGGATCAAAATTTAAAACAGGATTTAAGAAGAGAATTGAAAAAAATGATAGAAAATCAAGGCATTACGGCTATTATGGTAACTCATGATATTGAAGATGCTTATTGTATGTCTGATGAAATCGCTTTTTTAGAAAAAGGAAAAATTTTAGCTCATGCAAATCCTAAAGAGCTTTATTTTAAGCCCGATTTTAAAAGTGCGCAAATTTTACCTGATTTAAATATCATAGAAGAAAAACTTGATTTAGAAGATGAATTTTTTGCTTGGATAGCTTCAAAAAATTATATTTTTGGTTATGCAGAACTTAAAATAGGAAATCGCTTTGAGGCTAAAATTTTACAAAAAGAATTTTTAGGGGCTTTTTATAGACTTAAGTTAAGATATAAAAATATAGAATTTTTTATGTTATTAAGCTCAAATTATAACTTAGAAGAAAAAATAAATTTTGATATTATCAATTTTTAGTTAAAATTCCTAAAAATCTTTTAAGGACAAATTTCATGAAAAATCTTTTAATCATAGGCGCAGGTGGAGTAAGTCGTGTGGCTACTGTAAAATGCGCAATGAATTCTGATACTTTTAGCAAAATCACTTTAGCTAGTAGAACAAAAAGCAAATGTGATGAAATCGCTACTTTTATCAAAGAGCGTTTAGGGGTTCAAATTAAAACAGCGCAAATTGATGCTGATGATAGCAATGCGGTTGTAGAACTTATCAAGAAAACAGGAGCGCAAATTTTACTCAATGTTGCTTTGCCTTATCAAGATTTGAGTTTAATGGATGCTTGTATAAAAGCAGGGATTGATTATATAGATACGGCAAATTATGAACATCCTGATTTAGCTAAATTTGAATACAAAGAGCAATGGGCGAGAAATGATGAGTTTAAACAAGCAAGAATTTTAGGACTTTTAGGAAGTGGATTTGATCCTGGTGTAACTAATGTTTTTTGTGCTTATGCACAACAAAATTTATTTGATGAAATTTCTTATATAGATATTTTAGATTGCAATGCAGGTGATCATGGCTATGCTTTTGCGACCAATTTTAATCCTGAAATCAATCTGCGTGAGGTTTCTGCTAAAGGGCGTTATTGGGAAAATGGCAAGTGGATAGAAACGCAACCTATGGAAATAAAAATGGAATGGGATTACCCAGAAGTAGGTGTGAAAGATAGCTATTTGCTTTATCATGAAGAACTTGAAAGCTTGGTAAAAAATATCAAAGGTTTAAAAAGAATACGCTTTTTTATGACTTTTGGACAAAGTTATTTAACTCACATGAAATGTCTTGAAAATGTTGGAATGCTAGGGATTAAACCTGTGATGCACCAAGGTAAAGAAATCATTCCTATAGAATTTTTAAAAACCTTGCTTCCTGATCCTGCAAGTTTAGGACCACGCACTAAAGGTTATACTAATATAGGTTGTGTGATTCGTGGTCAAAAAGATGGAAAAGACAAACAAGTTTATATTTATAATGTTTGCAATCACGAAGAATGCTATAAAGAAACTGGTGCACAAGCTGTGAGCTATACTACAGGTGTTCCCGCTATGATAGGCACGAAATTAATCGCTAAAGGAATTTGGCAAGGAAAAGGCGTATTTAATATGGAAGAATTTGATGCTAAGCCTTTTATGGAAGAGCTGAATTCTCAAGGACTTCCTTGGAAGATTATCGAAATGACTCCAAGTTTAGGAGAGTAAAAAGGCATCTTCTGATGCCTTTAAATTATTTTATAGGGTGAAGTTCATTTGCATAAAAGCTAACTGATCCCATGCCTTCTTTTAAAGCCCATTCATAAGCTTTTGCAACAAACTCCCAATTAATATGAGCATAGAATTTCTCTAAATAAGCAGGGCGTGCATTACGATGATCTACATAATAAGCATGTTCCCAAACATCTACAACAAGTAAAGGAACTTTATCTTCAGTAATTGGTGTAGCTGCGTTTGAAGTACCTACAAATTCTAGTTTTTGATTTTTAGTATTATAAACTAACCAAAACCATCCTGAACCAAAAACTCCTGTAGCACCTTTGATGAATTCAGCTTTGAAATTTTCTAAAGATCCAAATTCTTTTTCTAGTGCCGCTTGTAAATTAGCGTCCATACTTTGGCATGAACTGCCACAGCCACAGCCTGTACTTGGCTTAATGCAATCAAAATAAAAATCATGATTATAAACTTGAGCTGCGTTATTAAATACGCCCCCATTTGAAGTTTTGATAATGCTTACAAGATCTTTGCCTGCAAATTCAGTATCTTTAATAAGATTATTCAGATTTGTAACATAAGTATTGTGATGTTTTCCATGATGGTAATTAAAAGTTTCAGCACTCAAAAAATCACCAAAAGCATTGGTATCATAAGGTAATTTTCTTAATTCAAACATAATTTCTCCTTTATTTTTAGTTTGATATTGAAAATATTACCATAATAATATTAAAAAGAGTAAAAATATCTTAAAAGCTTAGTGAGTAAAATTTCTATTTATTTAACCTAAATAAAATAAGATATATTTATAATATATTTTAATAATAATTTAAATATATATAAAAAAAATATATTTTTTTGGAATATTTTTACAAAAAAATATCTATTTGTTGATTTTTAATAATTACAATTAATTTGCAACTAAAAATTATTCATAAGGAGGAAAATATGAAAAAAGTTGTACTAATCTCAGCATTACTAGGTGTTTTCGCAGCTAATGTTTTTGCAGCTAATACTCCAAGCGATGTGAATCAAACACATACAAAAGCTCATCACTCAAAAGCTAAAGCTGATAAAAAACATGAAGCTAAAGCTCATAAAAAAACAAAAGAGCAAACACCAGCTCAGTAATGCCCAGCCTTGATATAAGTCTATAATAGACTTATATCAAAAACTATTCGTATTCTACAAAATAAATTATTAATATTTATTAAATTTTAATAGAAAAAATGAAAAAATCGTTATTTTAAAAGAAAAATTAAAAAGTGGTGACCCATACGAGACTCGAACTCGTGTTACCGCCGTGAAAGGGCGATGTCCTAACCGCTAGACGAATGGGCCACTTTTAAGGAGTAAAAAATAAAAATGAAATTGAATTATATATATTTATTTCTTAAAATTTAATTAAATATATCAAAATTATGTGATTTTTATCTTTGTTTGATTATAATTTCATCTTCAATTTTTTATAAAATTTTAGGATTTATTATGGATTTTTATAGTCTTATTTTTTTATCCTGTGCTTTAGGAATGGATGCTTTTGCTGTATCGCTATGCAAAGGTTTTAGTGTTAAAAAACTACATTTAAAACATTATCTTATTGTTGGAATTTATTTTGGTGGATTTCAAGCCTTGATGCCAACTATTGGTTATTTTATAGGCATAACTTTTGCATCTTTTATTGCGAGTATTGATCATTGGATAGCTTTTATTTTACTTTCTTTAATAGGATTAAAAATGATCAAAGAGTCATTGGAAAATGAAAATTGCGATAGTAATGCCAATCAATTTGGCTTTAAAACCATGCTAGCTTTAGGAATTGCTACGAGTATCGATGCACTAGCAGTTGGTGTGAGTTTTGCATTTTTAAATGTAAATTTATTATTAGCTATATTTTTAATAGGTATTATCACCTTCATTTTATGCATCATTGCTCTAAAAATAGGAAATAAATTTGGAATTTATCTTAAAAATAAAGCTGAACTTTTAGGCGGATTGGTTTTAATTATATTAGGAGTAAAAATTCTAATAGAACATTTATTTTTCGATTGAAAATTTCATTCTTAAAATAGCTAAAGCTTTATCAAATTCCAAGGCTTTACTTTGAAATTTTTTATTAAAAGTTCTTTGTCTTTTGGCAAGTTGTGTAGTATGTATCGTGATTAAATTTTCAAGCTCTTTAAAGGAAATTTCTCCATCTAAATATTCTTTACACTCTTTCAAACCTATAGAATTTAATGCTTTAAGTTTATGATCAAATTTAGAAAAAAGAATTTTTGCTTCATCTAAAAGTCCATTATCAAGCATTTCTTTTGTTCTAGTTTTAATACGTTTTTTTAAAATTTCTTTATCCCACGCAAGCTCATAAATTTCTATATCTTTAAGCACCCCAGTTTTTTGTGTTCTTTTTAAAAATTCACTAGGAATTTCTCTTGTTTGTTCATAAATACCCAGCCATTTTTTTAATCTATAAGTATCATTTTTTTCTATTTTATAGTTTGGATCAATATTTAATAAAAGAGCATAAATTTCATCGTTATTTAAAGAACTCTTTGACTCTAAGGTTTTTTCACTTAAACCATCTATCATAGTTTTTAAATAAAATCCAGTTCCACCTACTATAATTAGAGGCAAATTTCTAGCTAAAGCAAATTCTTTTGCTTTTTGGTATTCTCTTATGAATAACTCAACATTAAAATGTTCATTCACACTCAATAAATTCACCCCAAAGTATTTTATACTCGCAAGATCATCTTGTGAAGGCTTGGCACTTGCTATATTAATCTCTTTATAAACACAAAGACTATCAAGACTTAAAACAACAGCATTAAATTCTCTTGCTAAAGTATTGGCTATGTATGTTTTTCCACTCGCGGTTGTTCCTATTAATGCTATTTCAAAAAACATTTTAATATTTATCCTAAAATTTATAAAAATTTTAGTAAAATCATAGCAAAAAATATTTTAAAGTAGAAAAATGAACACATTCTGGATAAAATTTAAAGATATTTTAGAACTTGTAGTATTTAAGCATTCTATTTTTGCTTTGCCTTTTTTATTTTCCTCTATGATTGTAGCATCAAAACTTGCAAATGACACTGCTTGGTTTGGTTTTAAGGCATTGATTTTAGGTATTATTTGTGCGGTAAGTGCAAGAAATTTTGCGATGGCTACAAATCGTTTAATGGATGAAGATATAGATAAGGATAATCCTCGTTGTGCAAATCGCCCTAATGTCAGTGGAAAAATAGGTAGAAAAAGCGTATGGATTTTTATCATTATTAATGCACTTATTTTTATATCATGTTCTTATTTTATTAATACCTTAGCTTTTTATTTGTCTTTTCCTGTTCTTTTTGTGTTGGCTATTTATTCAGCTTTTAAACGCTTTAGTTCTTTAGCACATTTAGTTTTAGGATTTTGTTTAGGACTTGCACCTATTGCAGGAAGCGTTATAATTATGGGTAAAATTCACATTTATAGCGTTATTTTATGTTTAGGTGTAACTTTTTGGACAGCTGGGTTTGATCTGCTTTATTCTTTACAAGATATGGAGTATGATAAAAAAGTAGGACTTCACTCTATTCCTGCTAAATTTGGCTCAAAGGCTACTTTATTTATATCAGCTTTTTGCCATATTTTAGCAGTATTATTTTGGCTTCTTTTTGTGTGGGAAGTTTGGGGTGTAGCACTTGGAAAAATAGCACTTATTGGAGTAATTATAAGCGGTATTATTTTAGCCTTAGAGCATAGGATTGTCCATAAAAATTTTGCTCATATTGATAGAGCATTTTTTACTTTAAATGGTTATTTAAGTATTATCTTTTTTATTTTTATTTGGATTGATTTATTATGGAATTAACACTTTTTAAAGCAGGATTTGAAGCTCATTTAGAATGTTGTGAAATAGAAAATAACCGTTTTCTTGGAGAATACCTAAAACTTGGAGCAATTTCTCAAATTTTAAAATGGAAAAAACTTGCTTTACGCATTGATTTTGATGAGGGTGAAAAAATTATTTTTGATCTTCTTTTAAGTCTAAAAGAAGATATTTTAAGGCTTGAAAATTCTTTAGATAAAAATAAAGAACTTATACCACTTAAGCAAAAAGGGGTAATAGAATCTTTAAATTTTGAATATCTAAATTTTTTGGATACTATTTTAGAAGAAGATAAAGAATATTATTTAAGATTTGATTTAAATAATCAAAAAATAGCTATTTTTATCAAAGCTCAAAGTCAAACATTGGCAAAAATTATCAAAATTAAGCCTGAAGACAAAATGGCTTTTGATGCTTTTGTTGTTGAAATTCAAAGAAATATGATAAGAAATAAGAAAGGCCAAGAATGAGTGATGATGTGCTTTATTTAGTTTTTATAATTGTGCTTTTAATTGCAATGCTAGCCTATATGAATATCAAAGAAAGAGAAAATAATGCAAAAATAGCAAAACTTCAAAATGTGATAGAAGATATTACCAAAGAACTTCATTATTTTCGTAAAGAATTAGGAGTTAAAGATGATAGCGAAGAGGATGAAGACTATAAAACCTCTCTTTTAAAAGAAGAAATTATGATTGAACTTGATAAACAAATCAGTTCAAAAATCACTCCTGTTTTAAGAACACTAAAAACTATGGAACATATCATAGAAGATTTTCAAAATGAACAACAAAATCGTCTTTTAAATTTGGAACAAAAAGCACAAAGCATGGCTAAACTTACGCCAAATTACGATACAGAAGAACAAAAAATAGAAAATCTTTTCAAAGAAGGAAAAAGCATAGAACAAATCGCTAAAGATTTACGCATTGGCACTGGAAATGTAGAACTTGTCTTAAAATTTAAGAAATTAATAAAATAGAATGGAAAATAAATGCTTATAGATCAATTCGGTAGAAAGATAAATTATCTTAGAATTTCAGTTACACAAAGATGTAACTTTCGCTGCCTTTATTGTATGCCAAAAATTCCTTTCGATTATCAGCCAAAAGAAAATTTATTAAGCTTCGAAGAACTTTTTTTATTTGTTAAAGCAGCTATAGACGAAGGAATTGAAAAAATCCGTATAACAGGTGGAGAACCTTTATTAAGAAAAGATTTAAGTATTTTTATAAAAATGATTAGCGATTATAAAAGCGATATTGACCTTGCTATAACTACAAATGGATTTTTACTAAAAGACTTTGCTAAAGACCTAAAAAATGCTGGACTTAAACGACTTAATATTTCACTTGATACCCTAGATCACAAAAAAGCAAAAACTCTTGCGCAAAAAGATGTATTAGATAGTGTTTTATCTGGAATTGATGAAGCTTTAAATCTAGATTTGAAAGTAAAACTTAATACTGTAGCTCTTAAAAATTTAAACGATGATGAACTGATATCTCTTTTGGAATTTGCAAAATCAAAAAAAGCTCAAATTCGCTTTATAGAATTTATGGAAAATACTCATGCTTATGGTAAATTACAAGGATTAAAAAGAGATGAAATTATACAAATTTTGAGTCAAAAATATCAAATTCAACTTATAAAAAAAGATGAAAAAGCACCTGTGAGTATTTACAAGGCAGATGATTATGAATTTGGAATTATAGATCCTCATAGCCATGAATTTTGCGATTCTTGCAATCGCATACGCTTAAGTGCTGAAGGCTTGTTAATACCTTGCCTTTATTTTGATGAAGCATTAAGCATAAAAGAAGCGGTTCGAAAAGGTGATATTAAAGCCGCTGTAGAAATATTACAAGAAGTATTAAGAAATAAACCAGAAAAAAATAAATGGAGTGTTGTTGATAATGAAACCTCATCTCGTGCTTTTTATCAAACTGGAGGTTAATTTTGCAACTTGTTGAAAGTTTCTTAAGCATTCAAGGAGAAGGCAAATATAATGGAAAATTAGCTATTTTTATGCGTTTTGCTGGTTGTAATTTCAACTGTTTAGGTTTTAATGTAAAAATATCAAAAAACGATAAAACTCTCATTGGATGTGACACGATAAGAGCTGTTTTCACAAAAGATTTTAAAGAAAGTTATGAAACTTTAAATGCTAATGAACTTTTAAAAAGAGTGATAAAATTAAAACAAGACTTTAATCCTATAGTTGTTATCACAGGTGGAGAGCCATTAATCCATTATGAAAATCCTGAATTTATAAAATTTATCCAAATGTTATTAAAAAATAAATTTGAAATACACTTTGAAAGCAATGGAAGTATAGAAATTGATTTTGATAGATATCCTTTTTACAAAGAATGTATTTTTGCTTTAAGCGTTAAACTCCAAAATAGTGGGATAAAAAAAGATAAACGATTAAATTTTAAAGCTTTAAAAGCATTTAAAAATTACGCAAAAGATAGTTTTTATAAATTTGTTTTAGATGCCAATACCCTTGATAATTCATTTTTAGAAATCAATGAAATTCTAAAAGAAGCTCCAAATCAAATTTTTTGTATGCCTATGGGTGAAAATGAGCAAAACCTTAAAAAAAATGCTCAAAAAATTGCTGAATTTTGTATTAAGAATGGTTATAATTATTCTGATAGAATTCATATTCGTCTTTGGAACGATAAAGAGGGTGTATGATTATAAGAAAATTATTTGAATTTGAAAACGCACACATTGTTAGATTTTGTTCTTCTAAGCGTTGCAAAAGTAGCATTCATGGACATTCTTACAAAGTTGAAGTTTTACTTGAAAGCAAATATTTAGATAATGCTGGAATGGTCTATGATTTTGGACTTTTAAAAACCTATATACGCCAAATTATTGATAGTTTTGATCATGCTATCACTCTTTTTAAATATGATGATGCAAAATATTTAGAAGAAATGAAAAAATATTCAAGTCGTTGGATTTGCCTGCCTGTTAATGTAAGTGCTGAAAATTTTTGTCGTGTATTTTTCATACTTATAGATGCTCTATTAAAACAAACAAAAATGATAAATGGAGAACAAGGAGTAACTTTACAAAGCATCATTGTTCATGAAACAAGAACAGGCTATGCACAAGGTTTTAGAGAAGATGCCTATAGTGAGCTAATGCCAAAAATTTCACTTCAAGACATAGAATTTTCTAATGGCATTAAAGCAGAATGGAATGATATAGATTTTTATAACAAATTAAAAAATGAAGAAATTTTTATAAATCCAAAGGAGATTTAATGCAAAAAGCTAAAATTTTAATTGCCTTAAGTTTTTTTTTATTAGTTTTATCTGCCTGTTCTAATGATGAAAAAAATATTTCCAAGACTCAAAATACAGATCAAGAAGTAGTCCAAATAGAACAAAACGATGAAAAAACAGAATTAAGTGACTCCAACCTGCCTTTACCTGTAGATGATGAAGCACAAAGTTCAGATGATGAACATGAAGCCAATCCTAGCATTATCAACTCTTTATATAAACAAAAATGTGCCACTTGTCATGGAGAAAAAGGGGAATTAAAACCTAAAAACAGCACGGCCATTAAAACCTTAGGCAATAAAATTTTTATACAAAAAATAAAAATGATAAAAGATAAAAACCATAGTTTTTTAAGCGATGAACAAATTCAAAATTTAGCTGATTTTATAAACAAAGGAAAATAATGGATCAAAGTTACGAATTCTTTTTAGCTTTACATCTTTATAGTCTTTATGCGAGCGGTTTTTTAATGCTTTTTTATCTTATACTAACACAAGGAAATTTTAAAACCGAATTCATTTTTATTCGCAGAATACGATTATTTTTACCAATTTATTATTTATTTTTAGCTTTGATTATTTTTACAGGTTGCTTGTTATCAGCAATGAAACAATTTCAAATGAATGTCAATATCTGGGTAATGATTTTTTCTTGGATCTTAATTTTTGCCTTAGCAATTTTTCACTTTGTTTGTTTTAAAAAAGCAAGAAGATTTAGAAAATATGCCACTTTTAGATGGATTAGTTGTTTGATTTTACCTTTTGAAATTTTTTTATTGTTTTTGCCTTTTTTAATAGAAAGATATTTATAAAATGCAATTTTTGTATAACAAGCAAGCTGGAGAAGAGTTTATACAACTTCAAGGTGAAAACTTTAATCATTTAAAAGTAAGAAGAGTAAAGGAAAATTCGGAGCTAAATCTTAGAAATTTACAAGATAATTTTCTTTACAACTATACAATCACAAATTTAACAAGAAATTCTTGCACTTTAAAATTTTTAAACAAAAAATCACAAAATATAAAACAAAGTGAATTAAACTTAGCCTTAGCCATTATAGATATTAAAATTTTAGAAAAAACTCTACCTTTCTTAAATGAACTTGGAGTAAAAAAATTACATTTGGTTTTTACAAATTTTTCACAAAGAAATTTTAAAATCGATTTAGAAAGATTTGAAAAAATCATTATTTCTTCTTGTGAACAATGCGGTAGAAATACTAAAATGGATTTAATTATCCACCAAAGCACTCAAGAATTTGTTCAAAAATTTCCAAATGCAATTATGGTTGATTTTCAAGGAGAACAACAAAGTCATTTCGATGAAAAAGAATTATATTTTATAGGTCCTGAAGGTGGATTTAACAATGATGAGAGATTATTGTTTAACCGGAAAATCTCTCTTAAAAGCTCTAATATTCTAAAAAGTCAAACAGCTATTATAGCTATAGCTTCAAAAATTTTGCTTTAACTTTTCTTAAATTAATCTCTTTTTTATGTTAAATAATTTATAATCACGGCTTATTGTTTTAATTTTTAAGGAAAACTAATGAAAAAAGAAATTCACCCAGAATATGTAGAATGCAAAGTAAGTTGTGCTTGTGGAAATACTTTTACAACAAAGTCAAACAAAGCAGAATTAAGAGTAGATATTTGTTCAAATTGCCATCCTTTTTTTACAGGCAGTGAAAAAATTGTAGATGCTGCAGGTCGTGTAGAAAAATTTAAGAAAAAATACGCAATGCAATAATTATGCTTTATTTTATTCCTACTCCCATAGGAAATTTAAGCGATATTTCTTTTAGAGCCTTAGAACTTTTAAAGACTTGCGATCTTGTGTTTTGCGAAGATACAAGAGTAAGTAAGTCTTTGATTTCGTTATTAAATACCAAATTTCACACTGATATACATATTTCTAAATTTATAGCCTTACACTCCCATAATGAAAAAGAAGTTTTAGCAAGTATTGACTTAAAGATATTTGAAAAAAATGTAGCTTATTTAAGCGATGCAGGAATGCCAGGGATTAGTGATCCTGGCAAGGCTTTGGTAGAATTTGCACAAGAAAATAATATCACCTATGAAATTTTACCAGGTGCAAATGCAGCCTTAGTTGCTCTTGTAAGCTCGGCATTTTGTCAAAAAGAATTTATCTTTATTGGTTTTTTAGCAAATAAAGGCAAAGAAAGACAAAAAGATATAGAAAAAATTTTAAACTTTCCTTATCCAAGTATTATTTACGAATCCCCCAAGCGTATTTTATCTTTAGTAGAACAAATTATGATTCTAGACAGCCAAAGAGAAATTTTTTTGATTAAAGAAATCAGTAAAAAATTTGAAAAAAAATTTAAAGGCAATGCTAAAGAGCTTTCTGAAATTTTAAAAAAGTCTAATTTAAACGGTGAATGGGTTGTAGTACTGCAATCAAAAGAGCAAAATTTTTTGCAAAATACTCTTTGTGAAAAAGATATTATGGATTTAGAGCTGCCTTTAAAAGCAAAAGCAAAATTATTATCAAAGATCAATGGAAAAAATGCAAAAGAAATTTATCAAAAACTGCTTTTAAGTCAAGATTAGGTAAAATTTTAATATGATAGTTTATGGGAAGCAAATATTTTTTTATATTTTAGAATATCATAAAGACTGTATCAATGAGCTTTATTTAGCAAAAGAATGTGATAAAACTACTTTTTCCAAAATCGCAAAATCAGGTTTTAAAATCAAAAAACTTGATTTTAAAACTGCTCAAGCTTATGCGAAAGGTGGAAATCATCAAGGTTTTTTGCTAGATATTAAAGAAAGTTCTTTTGCAAATTTAAATGAGATCAAAAAAAATGATTTTATTGTTATGCTTTATGGAATTAGTGATGTAGGAAATATAGGGGCTATCACGCGTACAGCTTATGCTTTAGGGGTTGGGGCTTTAATTTTTATTGGTGAAAAATTAGCCATGGAAGGAGTAATTCGCACAAGCAGCGGAGCGGCTCTTGATTTACCTATTGTGATAAGCAACGATGCTTTAAGTGTAATAAATGAACTAAAACAAGTAGGTTTTTATTTTTATGCGAGTGATGGCTCGGGAAAAGAAATTCACAGTGTAAAAATAAACAATGGTAAAAAAGTTTTAGTTTTGGGTAGTGAGGGTTTTGGTTTAAGCTCTAAAATTGTAAAAAAATGCGATGAATGTGTGGGCATTGCGATGAAAAATAATTTTGATAGTCTTAATGTCAGCGCTGCTTTTGCAATACTTTGTGATAGGATGTTAAATGCTTAATTGGAAAAAAATACAAGAATTAAATTTAAAAGAAGTTGCAGCAAAAACGCAAATTGAACTTGATTTTCTTGAAGCTTTAGTAGAAAAGAATTTTGCTGTTTTAAGTCGTTTTAATGTTAAAGGTTTTGTTAAAATTTTGAGCAGAGAATACGAACTCGACTTTAGTGATTTTAACGAAGAGTATGAAGCTTATCTTAACGAAAACAATCCTACTCCACAAACAAAATCAAAAATGATAACCCCAAAACTAGATGCTTATAGTCAAAAATCCTCTAACGCTTGGCCTTTTTTGATTGTTCTTATTGTTTTAGTGATTATAGGAAGTGGAATTTATTATTTTGATACACTTAAAACTTTTTTCAAAGATGAACAAAATAATACTAGCGCAACAGTTATAGATATCATAGGACAAGCACAAGAAAATTTAAAATCTTTAGGTGGAAACAATGTTGTTGTTATAGACAACAATAAAGCACAAGAAACAAATCAAACAGAGAGCGTTTTATCAAGCCAAAACATCTCATTACAAGAAAATGATAAAAACATAAGCATAGAAAATAATATCAGTGAAAATAACACAACTCTACTCGATGAAGAAAAAAATACCCAAATCCAAGAAGACACCAATACACCAAAAACTGATTCTTTAAAAGAAGCACATTTTAAAACCTCTACCAAGATTTGGATAGGTTTAATAGATTTAAAAAGTCTTAAAAAAACAAGCTTTGTTAAAGAAAAAGATTTTAATATTTCTTTAGATAAAGATCAGTTAATTTTAACAGGGGCTGCAGCTTTAACAATGTTTGATCAAGAAAATAAAGAACAAAAATTTCCTGCAGGAATTTCAAAACGTTTCTTGATTAAAGATGGAAAAATTACAAGTATTTCAGCTGCTGAATTTGTAAAATTAAATAAAGGTAAAGAATGGTAAAAAAAATTATTATTCTTACTCTTTGGGTTAATATATCTTTTGCAATCTCAAGTCTTGAATTAGCAAAAAATTTAGTAAACAATTCTAGTAAAAATTCTCAACTAGAATTATTATTTTCAAATAATTCTTACATAGATAATAATGGAAATTGTGATATTGCAAAAATATCTCAAATATTAAAAACCAATTCTTTAATTGCCTTAACACTATCAAATCCTCAAAGTCTAAGACTAAATTTTAAAGCAAAAGCTGATGAAGTTATGTTTTTTAAAATTTTATCCGATGTTTTAACAGATGCTGGATATATATATTTTATCCCTACAGATTTGATTTTAAGAGAAGGAAATATTGACTATACCATACAAGTAGAATCTCAATATGTTTTAGATCCTGGAACGCTTTACAATCTCTTAAAAGAAAATTCTGTCTATATAGATAATATTAAGCGCATTGGGGCATATGACTATGAATATGATTTAAATTTTTCCAATGCTGTATTAAAAACCAATACAAATGTTAATTTAAATACTCCAAAATCATTAGAAAAGCCCCTTAAAGACTATGTGCTTGATTTAAAAAATGCTACAAATTTGATTATTGATGCAAATGATTTAGACAATTGGTTTCCTAAAATCTTCTTTTTAGATAAAAATCTAAATCTAATTAAAGCAGTAAAAAGCGAAAATAAAAATAATCATTTTTCAGAACTTATTCCAAATGGTGCTATATATGCTATTGTAAGCGATATGTATAGTTTAGATAATATACGCAGGGGTTTAAAAATCACACTTAAAAAATAAAGGATTAAGAAATGTTTGATGAAATCCGTTTTAATACCATAGAAAGACTTCCAAATTATGTTTTCGCAGAAGTAAATGCGATAAAAATGGCAGCAAGACGTGCTGGAGAGGATATCATCGACTTTTCAATGGGAAATCCCGATGGTAAAACTCCACAACACATTATAGATAAACTTTGTGAAAGTGCTAACAAAGATAAAACCTCGGGATATTCTACATCCATGGGGATTTATAAACTTCGCTTAGCAATTTGTAATTGGTATAAAAGAAAATATAATGTCAATTTAGATCCTGAAAATGAAGTTGTAGCTACCATGGGTTCAAAAGAGGGTTTTGTAAATCTTGCAAGAGCGATTATAAATCCTGGAGATGTTGCTATTGTGCCAACTCCTGCTTATCCTATACATACTCAAGCTTTTATTATAGCAGGAGGTAATGTAGCAAAAATGCCTTTAGCTTATAATGAAAAATTTGAGCTTGATGAAAATCAATTTTTTGAAAATTTGCATAAAACTTTAAATGAAAGCATCCCGCGTCCAAAATATGTCGTTGTTAATTTCCCGCATAATCCAACAACAGTAACTTGTGAGAAAAGTTTTTATGAAAGATTGATAGCAACGGCAAAAAAAGAAAGATTTTATATTATTTCAGATATTGCTTATGCAGATTTAACTTATGATGACTATAAAACTCCTTCTATTTTGGAAATTGAAGGTGCAAAAGATGTAGCGGTAGAAACTTACACTCTTTCAAAATCTTACAATATGGCAGGCTGGCGTGTGGGTTTTGTAGTAGGAAATAAACGCTTAGTCAGTGCGCTTAAAAAAATAAAATCTTGGTTTGATTATGGTATGTACACACCTATTCAAGTAGCAGCTACCATAGCTTTAGATGGAGATCAAACTTGTGTGGATGAAATCCGTGCAACTTATGATAAAAGAATGTACATTTTACTTGAAGCTTTTGAAAATGCAGGCTGGAAACTTCAAAAACCAAGAGCAAGTATGTTTGTTTGGGCAAAACTCCCTGAAAGCAAAAGACATTTAAAAAGTTTAGAATTTTCAAAGCAACTTTTACAACGCGCTAGTGTTGCAGTAAGTCCTGGGGTAGGTTTTGGCGAAGCAGGTGATGAGTATGTAAGAATTGCTTTAATTGAAAATGAAAATCGCATACGCCAAGCTGCACGCAATATCAAAAAATATTTAAAAGAGTAAGTTATGAAAGTAGCGATTCTTGGTTATGGCACTGTTGGAAGTGCGGTGGTTAAATTTCTTTTAGAAAATGATAAACTCATTCGTGCAAGGTGCGGTCAAAGCATAACTCCTGTGATCGCTCTTGCTAGAAGTCCTAAAAAAAATACTTTAATTCCAATTACTCATAGCGTTGAAGAAATTTTAAATGCTGATGTAGATGTTTTTGTGGAATTAATGGGTGGGGTGGATGAAGCTTTTAAAATAGTGAGTGAAATTTTAAAAAAGAAAAAAGCTGTTGTTACTGCAAATAAAGCTATGCTTGCTTATCATCGTTATGAACTTGAAAATTTGGCTAAAAATTTAGCCTTTGGTTATGAAGCAAGTGTGGCTGGAGGAATTCCTATTGTCAAGGTTTTAAAAGAAGGTTTAAGTGCAAATAATATTTTAGCTATAAAAGGGATTTTAAATGGTACGAGTAATTATATTTTAAGTTCTATGAGTCAAAAAAATATGAGTTTTGAACAAGCCTTACAAATAGCTCAAAATTTAGGTTATGCAGAGGCTGATCCAACTTTTGACATAGAAGGACAAGATGCAGCACATAAACTGCTTGTTTTATCAAGTATCGCTTATAATCTTAAAGCTAAACCTGAAGATATTTTGATCGAGGGTATTAGTGAAATTGCGCCTGAAGATATGTATTTTGCTAATGAGTTTGAATTTACCATAAAACTTTTAGGTATAGCTAAGGTGCGTGAAAATAAAGTAGAATTAAGAGTGCATCCTACTATGATAGATAAAGAAAAAATGCTTGCAAAAGTTGATGGAGTGATGAATGCTATAAGCATTAATGGAGATTTGTTGGGTGAAAGTTTGTATTATGGAGCAGGAGCAGGAGGAGAGGCCACTGCAAGTGCTGTGATTTCAGATCTTATGGATATAGCAAGAGATCAGGTAAAAGCACCAATGCTTGGTTTTGTGAATACTTTAGAATACGAGCTTTTAAGCAAAGATGAAATTTATACAAAATATTATTTAAGGGTGAAAGTTGAAGATAAAATAGGGGTTTTATCTAAAATCACACAATTGATGAGTGAAAATAATATTTCTATCGATAGTTTTTTACAAAAACCTAAAAAAAATGATGAAAATTACAGTACTTTGTTTTTTACTACGCATTTAACTTATGAAAAAAGCATACAAAATTTGCTTGAAATTTTACGCAAACAAGATTTTATAAAAACCAAGCCTTTTATGATGCGTATAGAATAATGGGTGTAAAAGCTTATTTAGATGGAATTTTAGGTGAAGATAAGGCTTGTAAATTTTTAAAAAAACAAGGCTTTGAAATTTTAAAAAGAAATTTCCATTCTAAATTTGGAGAAATCGATATAATAGCCAAAAAAGATGGAATTTTACATTTTATAGAGGTTAAATTTACTCAAAATAACTATGAAGTTTCTGAGCGTTTGGATAGAAAAAAACTTGAAAAAATTTTAAAAACTATAGAATTTTATCATCTTAAAAATGGATTTTCATCGGATTTTCAGATTGATCTGATTTGCATTAAAAATGATGTGATACAATTTTGCGAAAATATAAGTTTTTAAGCTGATATTTAAAAAAATAAAATACAATTAGACAAAAATTAAAGAAAGGAAAAATTATGGGAAAATATATTGAATTAACAAGTGATAATTTTGCTCAAGCAAAAGAAGGTGTAGCTTTAGTTGATTTTTGGGCTCCATGGTGCGGACCTTGTAGAATGCTTGCTCCGGTTATTGATGAACTTGCAAATGACTTTGATGGTAAAGCTAAAATTTGCAAAGTAAATACAGATGAACAAGGTGATTTAGCAGCTGAATTTGGTGTTCGCTCTATTCCTACGCTTATTTTCTTTAAAAATGGTGAAGTTGTAGATCAACTCGTTGGTGCACAATCTAAACAAGCAATTAGCGATAAATTAAACTCTTTGCTATAAACTAAAGGCTAGTATAACTAGCCTTCTTCTTAAAAATTTCAAATTTATACTAAATAATAATTTTTATTAACTACTATTAAGAATAATTTTTATATCATTATTAATAATAAAATTCAATATAAAGGAAATATAAATGTTAGATGTAGCAATCATAGGTGGAGGTCCTGCTGGACTTAGTGCCGGACTTTATGCAACTAGAGGTGGTCTTAAGAATGTAGTAATGTTTGAAAAAGGTATGCCTGGTGGACAAATTACCTCAAGTTCTGAAATAGAAAATTATCCAGGTGTAGCCCAAGTTATGGATGGAATTTCTTTTATGGCTCCTTGGAATGAACAATGTATGCGTTTTGGTTTAAAACATGAAATGGTTGGAGTAGAGCAAATTTTAAAAAATAGCGATGGAAGTTTTACCATCAAATTAGAAGGTGGTAAAACAGAACTTGCTAAAGCTGTGATAGTTTGCACAGGTTCAGCTCCAAAAAGAGCAGGTTTTAAAGGCGAAGATGAATTTTTTGGAAAAGGTGTAAGCACTTGTGCAACTTGTGATGGATTTTTTTATAAAAATAAAGAAGTTGCAGTTTTAGGTGGTGGAGATACGGCTTTAGAAGAAGCTTTGTATCTAGCAAATATTTGTTCTAAAGTTTATCTTATCCACCGTAGAGATGAGTTTAGAGCAGCTCCATCTACAGTAGAAAAAGTTAAGAAAAATGAAAAAATAGAACTCATTACTAGTGCAAGTGTAGATGAAGTATATGGTGATAAAATGGGTGTTACTGGTGTAAAAGTAAAATTAAAAGATGGTAGTATTAGAGATTTAAATGTTCCAGGAATTTTTACTTTTGTTGGTCTTAATGTAAGAAATGAAATTTTAAAACAAGACGATGGTAGGTTTTTATGCAATATGGAAGAAGGTGGGCAAGTAAGTGTTGATCTTAAAATGCAAACTAGTGTTGCTGGACTTTTTGCCGCAGGAGATCTTAGAAAAGATGCACCTAAGCAAGTGATTTGTGCTGCAGGTGATGGAGCTGTAGCTGCATTAAGTGCTATGGCTTATATAGAAAGCTTGCATTAAGATTTTATAAAGTTGCTAAAAGCAACTTTATTTTTATTTAGCTTCCTATCACTCCACCATCAAGTTTTCTTATCATCATTACACTAGATCTTGGTGTTTTTCCATAAGGAAAAGTACTACCTTTTAAACCTTCTCCTGGATGTTGTATGCCTACAAACATTGTGGTATAATCCTCACTAAAAGCAATCCCTGTTAATTCACAAGCAATAGGCCCTGTTAAAAAGCGTCTGATTTCCCCTGTTTTTGGATTTGCTGCTAGCATGCAGTTATTTCCCATACCTTCGTATTCATCTTTATTAGAATAAGATCCATCTGTTTGTATCCAAAGTCTTCCATCTCTATCAAATTTAAGTCCATCAGGAGAATTGAATTTATTTTCACTTGTAATATTATTTGAGCCTTTATATAAGCCTTGTTGGTTATCAGGATTTCCAGCAAGAGCAAAAATTTCCCAAGTAAAATCATCGTCTTTATGAGAATTTTTTGGCATCCATTTTAAAATTTGTCCATAAACATTTTTAGTCCTTGGATTTGCTGCATTAGGTTCTTGGCGATTTTTGTTGTTCGTTAGTGTTGCAAATACTTCTTTAGAACCACTTTGTTTATGGCTTGCTATCCATTCACATCTATCCATAGGAGTTGCACCTACAATACTTGCAGCAAGACGCGTATTGATGAGTACTTGAGCTTGAGACTTAAAACCATTTTTTTCATCTAAGCCGTTTTTGCCATATTCTAAGGCTATCCATTTTCCCTGTCCTTTAAAATCTCCCACATTGCCGTTAAGCTGTCCTACATACAAAGTGCCTTCATCTAAAATTTTACTTGTATCAGCACCTTTTTTGTATTTATGTTTGCTAACAAATTTATAAATAAATTCATTCATCTCATCATCACCCATATAAACTATAACAGAACCATCTTTTTCTACGATAATTTCTGCATTTTCATGTTTAAAACGCCCTAAAGAAGTTCTTTTAACAGGTGTGCTTTCTACATCAAAAGGATTGATTTCCACTATCCAACCAAAACGATTGGCTTCATCGATATTTTTAGCTAAATCAAATCTTTCATCAAATTTTTCCCATCCATAAAGACTAGTTTTGTTAAATCCATAGCGCTTAAAGGCATCATTAAATTCTAGATTTTCATCTGAACTTACAAAAAAATCGTCAAAATTTTCTTCACAGGTGATATAAGTTCCCCAAGGTGTTTGTCCATTTGCACAATTTGCAAAAGTTCCATGAACAAATTTTTCATTTTTTAAAACTTCTTTTTTAGCTGCTCCACTTACTTGCATTTTAGTGTTTGCATCGATTCTGCGGTTATATTTAGAATCTAAAACCACAGTCCAATCATCACCCTTTTTTTCGATTTCTAAGATACTCACACCCACACTGGCTTGCTCGCATAAAACATCTTCTTTGCTTAAATTTTTACCATGATGGTTAAACATGATTTCAGGATTTATATATTCATTATTAACGGCTAAAATTCCTCTGTTTTTTGAAAGTGGAAAAAAACTCATACCATCATCGTTATCTCCAAAAACCAAATGAGCATTTTTAACCGCATTCATATCGATGATTTTACTTTCATCATAAGGTTTTGCTTTACTAAAAAGTGGATCACCCCAAGAAATTAAAACCTTTGCTTCATAACCTTGTGGTACTATAACTTTATCTTGCTTGCTTGCACTAACAGCTTTAAAACCTAGCAAATCCTTATCCTTAAGCATAGCAGCACTTAAATTTGAACTTGCAAAAAAAGCCACCATAGAACCTAAAGCTGAACCTTTTAAAAACAATCTTCTTTCCATTTGTTTTTACTCCATATTAAAATTTAAAACAATGGAAGTATAAAAATATTTGGAAACTTTTTAGAAACTTTGATGAAAAAATTAAATTGAAGGGAAAATTTATACCTAGTTTTTCACTAGGTATAAATGATTAATTAAAACCTCTTCTTCTTAACATCTTCTAAGATATTATTAGCTATATCACTTACTGTACTAGAAATAATAGCTGATTCATTAGCAATTTCAACATTATCTTTAGTAGTTTGATCAATTTGAGCTACACTATCATTG